>NZ_JACHHY010000020.1 GCF_014202905.1 Chitinivorax tropicus
CCGAGATCAAGACCGACAGCCGCCGTGTCATCGACTACCTGCTGTCCCCGATCAAGGAGGTCTTCAGTGAGGCTATTCGCGAGCGATGAGGGGTAGATATGGCTGGTGCCGCCCATCGCGCAGTTCAGGATGGGCTGTGCGATAGGCGGGTGCAGGCCGCTTCCCATGTCGTGAGCGAGGGCTGATTGATCCGACACCCCTGGTGCGGATTGCTCAGCAAATCGGGAAGTGCATTCGAGTTGTTGTAAATCGATTTTAAATTGTGCCTGCACATGAGGTGGTGGTCCGGATTCACGAGGGAACCTGTCCGCAAGCCGCACTCTGTTCGGGTGGAAAGGCCCAGTATGTTTAAAAAGCTTTCTTCTTTATTCCAACGCCCGGCTACCACCGATGAGAGCCCAGTGGGGCATGTGATGTTGAACGGTGAAAAGGTTGCGGTAAGGCATTCCCAGTGGCCGAACCTCTACGCGCTGGGAGATAGCGGTAAGTTGAATGTCAGTCGTACTGCATTTTTCCCGCCAAGCAATGGCTGCGTGGATTTGCAACCCGGCCAAGTCGAGCCAGTAGCGCGACTCTATCGTGAGTTTCTCGAAAACAGAGCAGTGCTATTGCGTGGTATTTCGTCAACGCACTTTTCCTGGAATGGAGTCGTAGGAGATGGGATCGTCAAGTCCGGAGGGGATGCAGATATCCCCGAAGGAACGATGACTGACAACCCGGATGAACCCAAGACCCGTTGGCTGCCCTCCGCACTCGAATCGGATCGGGGGGCGTTGGAGATGGTTTCAGGTATCTGCCTTGGGAATCACAACGCGACCATGCGTGGTGCGATGGCACCAGACACCCAGCGGGACGATGTCCTGCTGGGCGCAATGTTACGTTTTGAAGCCGGGGTGGATCGCAATCTGGCCATCAGTTATCTCTATGATGGTGAGATCGTGGTAAGGGGGCCGTTGGAGCGTGATGACTTCACCATCTCCCATCTGGTGGTAAGTGATAGCGGAAGCCCTTCTGGTTATAGCTCTGTGCCCTATGGTGGAACGGAGTGGGATGATGATCTGGGAACCGCTGCGCCATATGATGTGGCTGAGCAGGATGGGGAGATTTCCCGTGAAAGGACTCGGATGTGGATGGACGAGAGCGTCAAGAAAATGGCAAGCCTGCGTCAATCCCAAGCGATATCACCCGTTCCCGCCTTGCTTGCAGCGGATAGGTTGATCCAATCAATGGTCGGTATGCCCATTGCTGGGATGGGGGCGGAGCTGACACACAATCTGATGCCGGCCAAATCTACGGCGGTGGATCTGGTGCCCTCCCGGCTCTGAGCGGTTGCCCAACGCCTCGATGGTGTATAGGACAGCCGCCCTGTTGGTGATCAGCCAATAGGGCGGTTTGTTTTGTGAAGGGGTATCGGGCCTTGGCTTGGTTGACGTGACTTCATGGCCTGTGTCATCCCGGTCTGGGTGGCAGGCTATGGGGCGTTTTGCTGGGCCACTGGGTTCGTCTGCAATGGCAGGTATGCATTCAGCCACTTTTTCAATTGGTCCTTTTGTTGCTCGGTCACCCGGCCAAGCAAAATGGTGCAGACCAAGGTGATGAATACGATCATCAAATAGTAAGTGATGTGTCGTCGATCACCCGGAATGGCCATGTGCCAGAAGAACAGAATGGGTAGGTGAAACAAGTAGATCGAGAAGGTATAGCTGGATGCCTGACGAATCGCCCCTCCGGCGTATTTGAAACAACCGGCGAATTGATCCGCAATGGCGCGAAAGCCCAGGAAGCTGGCGCTGATGATCAGCGCCAACAGGTAATCGCCCAGGAAATGCTTGGAAAAGTGCAGGCGTGTGTAAAGCCAAGTGCCCAGCCATTGTTCGGTGTGCTTCGATAGGATTTTGCCGATATCCCACCACTGGTATGCCAGAATGCCAGCCAGCGAGCCAAGCCAGAGCAGCCAGCCAGCTGTCTTGGCAATGCGGTGGCCTGCCCGCCAGTGATACAACACCACGCCCAGCAGCCAGATCGGTGCCAGCAACAGGATTTTCGGGCCTATCACCAACGCAGCCAAGCCCAGCCACGGCCAACGGCGGTGAGCAGGGGCAAAGCTCCAGATGGAAAACAGCAGGTAATACGCCATTTCATAGCACAGCGACCAATACGCAGAGTTGGAAAAAGGCATGATTGAGATCAGCCACAGCTCGTTGGTGAAGGTCAGGCTGGCTGCGATACGGATCAGACCATAATCGTGGGTTGTCACATCGCCCGCGTAAAAGGCCGGGGCAAACTGGCTGCCGGCCCAGTCCATGATCGGGGCCAGCAAGGTGGCGGGCAGGGCTACCGAGTAGATACGTGCCAGACGGCTGATCCAATACGTGCGGGCGGTATTCTCCTTGGTGTCGGCCACATATGCGATGACATAGCCGGACAGCAGGAAAAAGACGATCACCGCGTTGTGCCCAAAGGACTGGGGTAACAGGCTGGTTTCAACTAGGCTGCGCATATTGGCGTGAGAGAGCAACACCGCCAAGGCAGCAAGCAGGCGCAGCAGATCCAGATAGAGCGAAAAATGTCGGTTCATGCACGTCCTGTGCGAGAGGGGGCAGCGGATCTGCCCGTCTGGGATCAGATGCCTTTGCGTCTGGCTTCGAAGCGCTCACTGGCGAGTGCGGTCGCGTGACCGACCGCCGTGCTGACATGGCGGCGCCAGGCGTTGAATGAAAGCGGGTTTTCCACCTTACGGGCCAATAGCTGGCCGGGAATTCTGGTCAATGCATACAGTTTTTCCGGCAGCTTACGTTTGGCGATCATCAGGCCGCGGAAGTTTGTCCACCACCAGTCTGACTGTTGCATGAACTCTTCCAGTCGTGGCACGCCAAAGCCTGGGTGGTAAAGGTTGAAGGCGATGGTGATGCGCTGGGTGTCGCCACCATATACTTCCACCGAATGCATCAGGCTGGCTGGGAACATCAACATGCGCCCGTTGCGAGGCGTCATCAGATAATCACGCCGTAGTGGGTCTGCATTCTGGTTGGTGTCGATCGCAACGCGTGTCCAGTCCTCAAATCGGGTGCGGCCCCCGCCGGCGTGGCCAGATTCGATATCCCCGACGTTGACGTAATAGACCCCGGAGAAAAAGGAATGTCGGCCCAGGTGATCGTGGGTGCGGTTGAAATGTCCTTTTTCATTGACATTGGCCCAGGCGCGGATTTTCCAGCCACTGTCGAATGCCGGGTCATCACGGCCAATCTGTCGGATCACATATTCTTTCACCAGGGTCAGGATACGTGCTATCAGCTGCTGGGTGGCTGGGTCTCCCCATTCCTGCAGATTGGTATCGGACTGCCAGCCGCCACGATTGGTCTTGACCACGCCGGTCGTCGTCTCGCGCTTTTGTAGGACAACATCGCGCAAAGCCTCATTCAGTGCTTGGCTGTCTGGCCAATCAAAATAGATGACGGGCGATGGGAACAGCAGTTCAAGCGTTGCTGTTGACACATTGGCTTGGTTGTCGAGCTGTGTATGCGCGTTCATGATTGTGTGGTTGCCTTCAGATGGGCAGGGTTTTATCTAAATATTATAAAAATCTTATACTTAAGTAACCTTCGCTTGACGCGAGCATAGAGCAATCATTGCATGGCTGCAATATGGCGGTGGGTGATCAGGGGGCGGGAAAATAGAATGGTAGTGGCGAGGGATCAAAGGTCTGGAGCGCAATGGATTGATTTTGTTGATGCGCTGTGGGCTGGCTTGTTTGTGTTGCACGGCAGCCTGGTTATAAAAACTGAGGCAATATCGGCCTCGAAAAAAGAAAACGCCCGATGAGAACATCGGGCGTCAAAACCTGGATAAGGTTGCTTGGCGTAGTGGATAAGCGTATCAACCTTGTTCAGGATGGGGCATCATGCGCTTATTTGAACTGGTACCGTGCATTGGCGTAGAAGATACGTCCGATCCGGTCTGTTGTGGCACCAGCAAAGCTGTCTAGATTGATCAGGAACGGCGGGGTCTTATTGAATAGGTTCTTGATCCCGGCGTTCAAGGTCAGACTGCGGATACCACGATAGTTGAAGTTCGCATCGAAGATGGTGTAGGCACCGACCTGTCCATCAAGGCTTGGATCGACAAAACGTGGGTCGGATACATCCAGTGTCCGTGCAACGGTTTTGGCCTTGAGCGAGCCATCCCAAGCTTTGTTCGAATAAGTGATGGTGAACGCATTGCGCCATCTCGGGGTGTCATAGCCACCAACGCGATTTGAGGTTGGGCCGTCTTCAACAGTCGATTGCTCTAAATGCAGCAGGTTGTTGAAGTCATCCCGCAACGTCAGCTTACCCCATTCGCCCAGGGAAATATCGTAGCGCAGCTCCAGATCGTAACCTTCGACATCTGTGCGGCCAACATTTCGGTAAGGGCGCAGCATTCTGAACAGACGACCGCGCTCCAGGCCCGGGAAGCGTGCTTCGAGCGCCTTGTTACGGGGGTCACGTTCGATCAGACGCGCCAGTGCTGGGTCTTTGTCTTCGTTATCCAGCATGTACTGGGCATCCAGAAGCTGGACGGTGTCTCTTTGCAGGATACGGAACCAATCCAGGCTGGCGTAGAGATTCTGCGTGGGTTGCAGGGCGATCCCGAACGACATGTTCTTGGATTTCTCGGCTTGCAGATCTTTGTTGCCAACCAGTTTTTCCTCTGGGAAATAAACGCATTGCGCTTTGGTCAGCTTCAGCGGACGGCATCTTACCCAGTCAGCAACGCCAGCGTTGAATGACTTGGTCTCCTTCATGTAGAGCTGGGGCAGTGTAGGCGCCTTGAACGATGTAGTGATGCCGCCTCTGACCAGTACTTGATCAGATGGCTTGAACAGCATCGCCAGTTTCGGGTTGGTGGTGCCACCGAAATCGCTGTAACGGTCATGGCGTGCAGCCAGCTGGATCTCCAATTGCTTGATTGGTGTCAGGCTGAATTCACCATAGATGGAGTGCAGCTTACGATCACCTTCGCTTCTTGTGCCGCCCCAGTTCTCAATGTTGTTGGCGGCCAGTTGGGCATCGGGGATATCTGCCATTTTTTCCTTGCTGGTGCTGGCGCCCCAGGCAAAGCCGACTGAGCCTTCGCCCAGCTTGAAGAGTTCACCATTGGACATCTTGACATCGGCCACTCTGATCTCTGAAGTGGCTTCGCGGTGCACATCAGTCAACAATGGTCTGACCAGCTCATCAGGGTTCCATGCGGCAAAGGGGTCATATCCACCATTGAAGTAGGCATCCAGCACCTTATCTTTCAACAATTGCTTGTAGTCGATGGAGGTGATTTTGTTCTTGCTGTAATACAGTGCAGATTCAAGATCCCAATTACCAAAGGTGGAGCGGATGCCGATCAGGCCACGGCTCATATCGGACGTGGTTTTGTTGCTGCTGATCCCTGCCTCATAGACGGCACGGAATACCTGCAACCGCTTGCTGTTGGTGATGCCGTTGATCTCCGAGCGATACGCGGCGTCGCCAGGAGCTAGCATATGTGAGGTACCTGTTTCTATGGAGCGATAGCCGGTGTCGTAGTCGGTGACGTTGCGATTCAAGGCCAGCTCAGCGAACAGCTGCGTGTCGCTGCCTAGCTTCTGGTTATAGAGGGCTGCCACAGTAGTACGGGTTGCCCGAGGTTGCAGCTGAGCAAAGTCTGCGCTCTCATAGCGGCAGTAGGTGTCACCCCGATCATCAGTTGCGATCCGGTCTGCAGGACAGCCTGGCATCGCCTCGCGGAAGGGAGCCTCATCAAACCGCATGAAGCTGCCGGGGAAGATATTGGTCGCTCGACCATCTGCGCCGCCGTACTTTCTACGGTCAGCCGATTTGGTCAGTGTGTGTTTTTTGCTGAATGTGGGCTCGCGATGGTAGGCATCCACTGTCACCAGCAAGTTACGGCCATCTTCTTCGAGGTTGCCAAAGCCGCCTGTCAGGTTGGTGGACAGCTCCTGGGTGTCGCCATCCAATGTGGCGCCTGTACCCACCGATGCCTCAAAGCCTTGGTAATTGCGACGGGTTTTGAAGTTGATCACCCCAGCGACCGCATCAGAACCATAGATGGCGGATGCGCCATCTTTGAGGATTTCGACCTGTTCAATGGCCGACACCGGCAGGCTGTTCAGATCGACGAAGGTGATATCTGCGCCCAATGCGAAGGCGTAGTTGGCGATCCGCCGACCATTCAACAGCACCAGAACGTTCTTCGAACCCAGCCCCCGCATGCTGGCGGCAGCTGCGCCAACAGCGTATGAACCATTGTCATCGCCAGTGAAAAAACCGCTGACGACAGGCAGCTGACCCAGCAATTCAACCACGGTGGTGGCACCGGTCTTTTCGATTTCGGCGCGCTTGATAGTGACGACCGGAGCTGGGCCTTCTTTGTTGATGCGCTTGATGCTTGAGCCAACGACTTCAATGCGTTCTGCTTTTTTTGGTGCGTCGTCAGCCAGTGTTTGGTAGGAAGCGGTCAACAGACCCGCCGTGGCCAGTGCTAAGGAAATAGGTTTGAGTCTCACGTGTCCCTCTTCAACTCTCTTTTGATGCGATAGAAACATGCCTTCCGTGCAGAAGGGCATCGACAGCCAGAGATCGATAAAGAGGCGTTCAAGCGTAGAGCATGATGTGATGATCATGTCGGCTTGACTGGTGAGTTTGTATATTTATTTAATCCAATATAAAGATGGAATGATTGCGTAGTGGTTATATTCCATTTTTCATATGGATTTGTACGTTGATTACCTTCGGTGGGTATTCAATCGTCTCCTCGATCCCTGCTGATTGACAACCTAACATATGTAATTGGTAATGTAAAATGCATGATGCAACGCTATCTTACTTTACTGTCTGTCAAGTAGCCCCCGCCATCGCAGTTTAAAATAGCTACATGGCGATATTCTTGTAAGAAAACATCGCAGAATGCGTATTTTTGAGCAGAAAGCCTAATTTTGGGATATCCGGGCCGGGTCTGCACCTGCTGGGGGCGCACATGATCTGTTTCATCAAGCCGGGTTGTAGGCATTGCATCGAGCGGCAGCGCTTGGGTGTCATTGCTGGAATGTCTGCCGCGCCAAGCACAGATCTTCCCAGGCTTTGGCTTTGTCGGGCAGATTCCGCAGCAGATAGGCAGGGTGGTAGGTGATGATCAGTGGGCGGCCATGGTACTGGTGCACTTGACCGCGCAGGCTGCCAATGCGAGCGTCGCTCTTGGTCAGGCTTTGTGCTGCAAAGCGGCCCAGAGCAATGATGATCTTCGGCTGGATCAATTCGATCTGACGTAACAGAAATGGCTCGCATTGGGCGACTTCATGCGGGTCAGGGTCTCGATTTTGAGGAGGGCGGCATTTGAGCACATTGGCGATGAACACATTGTCACCCCGCTTCAGGCCAATGGAGGCCAGCATGTTGTCGAGCAGCTTGCCAGCTGGGCCGACAAACGGCTCGCCCCGTCTGTCCTCTTCGCCGCCAGGCGCTTCGCCGACAATTAGCCAATCTGCCTGCGGATCGCCCACGCCAAAGACGGTGTTCTTGCGTGATTCACACAGGCGACAGGCGCGGCATCCGGCGATCTCTTGCTGTAGCGTCGGCCAGTCAAGCTGTTGGATATGCGCTGTGCGGGCAGTCGCGAGCGGCAATGCTTCCGCAGTGGTCTGCGGAGTGGCCACGCGTGGGGGCGCAACACGGGGTGGCGGGGTGCCAATGCGGGTGGGCGGACTGGCAGGTGCGCGAGCCGGGGCCCTTGCCGACGGTGTGCTGCCAGGTGAATTGGCCGGGGCGGACTCGATCGGTGCAATAGGGGCAGGTGTCTCGACTTCGGTCAGGGCCTCTGCAAAAGGTGATCCGTCATCCAGATCATCACCTTGGTCACGCAGACGCCAAATCGGGCCCAGGCCCATCTCTTTGAGCAACAGATGCCGCCGGATCACAACAGCAGCTCCATCAACACGGCGTGCTCACGGCCTTGTTTGGCGGGGTAATAGTGTTTCCGCTCGCCGGTACGGTTGAAGCCAGCAGCGTGGTAAAGCGTCTGCGCGATGATGTTGGAGTCCCGCACTTCCAGCAGCATGACGGTCGAGCCATGCTGGCGGCTGGCTTCCACCGCGAAATCCAGCAGTGCCCTGCCTAGCCCTTTGCCTTGGTATGGTTTGGCGATGCTGATGTTCAGCAGGTGTGCTTCGTCAACGATATATTGCAACAGGCAATAGCCGACCAGAGTGTCTCCGCATCGGGCGATCCAGCCATGATGTCCCGCTTTGAGTGAGTCCAGGAAATTGCCGTGGGTCCAAGGGTAGGGATAGATCTCGTTTTCAATGGCCAGGATCGGATCGAGATCGGTGGCTTGCATGCGAATGAATTCAAGCTTCATTTGCGGGGCTGCTCGTGAATGGTCAGCGCAACCTTGTCACGCAAATACAGCAGGGTTGCTTCATGGGCGGGCACCCCTCGCCCGGCTGTCAGCTCGATGGCAGCCAATTCGGCAATGGCGCTGGCGTGCGGGAAGCGGTTGTCGTCAACCGAGTCGAGCTGTGTGCCATATGTCGCGTGCAGGCTGTCGGCAAATGCCTGGAAGCCGCTGCCGACGCCATGCCAGCGGGCGTCAGGCAGTGCGGGTGTCGTGCCAGGATCATACAAACCAGGTGCGATCACGGTTTGCCACCCACCTTCATGCCGCTCATAGGCCGCGAAGTACATCTGGTTCATGCGGGCATCAATGCTGCTGATGACGTGATCGTGGCCGGTGTGTTGAGCCAGGGCCAACAGGCTGTTGATGCCAACCACTGGCAGTTGATGTGCAAAGGCCAAGCCTTGGATCAAACCACAGCCGATGCGCAAACCGGTGAAAGAGCCCGGGCCGTTGCCAAATGCCAAGCCATCCAGTGCCGCCAATGTCAGGCCGGATTCATCCAGAACGTCGCGAACCATCGGGAGTGTCAATTCAGAATGTTTTTGCCCGACGCGGCAATCATGGCTGGTCACGATGCCATCATGCCACACGGCGACCGAGAGGAATTCTGTTGAAGTGTCGAGAGCTAAGAGTTTCACGGGGCGATTGTACCACTTGAGGCAGGCACGCTAAACCCAGATTGTAGTAGGGTCATTAGAATCGGTGATGGATATGGATTCGCAAATAGGTTTTTTTTCCAGCAGCCCAGGCCAAACCGCGCTAGAGTGTGCCGAAACCATCCGGGTGGTGGCATGGTTTCGGCGCGAGACATGAAGCCGCGCCGACCAAACCTTGGTTGCCAGGCTTCGCTGGCGTATTCGCAAATCACTCAGTACCTGCACTATGGCTTCGATACAGCGCCAAACCTTTGCGGCGCAGGAACGACGTATCCCATTGTACCGGCAGCAGCAGACGCTTGAGCTGGATACCCTGCCAAGTGTGCTGTTGACCGATGATCTGCGCATCCTGGCCTGTAACCAGGCATTCTGTGACTGGCTGGGCCTGCCAGAGCAGGCTCTGCCATCAGGGATCGGTCTGTCTGGCTTGCCGGGGGCTTCATCTCGATTGTTGCTGTTGCTTGAACATATCGCATCACCGATCCGGCGCTTTCAATCCAATCAGACCTTCATTGTACAGCCGTGGCTGAATGGAGCATTTGTCGTGCATGTCTGCACAAAGGCAAACCCGTCATCGACACGGCCAACTGCTGATGGCGGCTCCTATCTGACATTGGCGCAAGCCAGTGTCGGGGTTTGGGAGTTTGATCCGGGCGCGACACGTTACCATTGCGCCCCATCCTGGTGGAGCTGGCTTGGTTATGCCTGCGACTCGGATGCCTGTTACGAATCCCTGGTCCACCCGGATGATCTGGATCAGGTGCGATTGCAAAGAGGGCGTTGCCTGCGCAAAGAACAACCCCAGTTTGCTTGCGAGCTGCGTGTCAAGGCTGCGTGTGGCGGGTGGCGCTGGGTATTGTCCAGAGGACGTTTGATCGAGATGGCAGGGCGGCCTCGGCTGATGGGGGTGGATATTGATATCTCCGATCTGAAAAGTGCGGCGCAACAGCAACAGCTGTTTGCCTGTGTGGTGAATGTGATCCCGCTGGGGGTGATGGTGTCGGATGTGAACGGGCGGATTCAGATGGTGAATGCCGCCTTTACTCAGATCACCGGTTACCAGGCCGATGAGGTGCTGGGGCAATCTGCTGATCTGCTGAATTCGGGCATCCACCACGCCGTGTTCTATCAGCATATGTGGTCAGCAGTCAGTAAATGCGGCACCTGGAGCGGGGAGGTGTGGAACCGCCGGAAAAACGGCGATATCTACCCAGAATGGATGACGTTGATCTGCCTGCGTGACAACCAGGCACGCATCACACACTACGCGGCGGTATTTGAAGACATCACCGAGCGAAAACGGCAGGAAGAGCGGATGATGCACCAAGCCTATCATGATCCGCTGACGGATCTGCCCAATCGGGTGTTGTTCAATGATCGGCTGGAGCATGCGATCGTTCAGGCAAAGCGAACCCGGGAAAAGGTCGGCGTGATGTTTGTCGATCTGGATGGATTCAAGCCAGTCAACGATCAGAATGGACATGATGTCGGCGATGAGCTGCTCAGGCAATTTGCGCATCGATTGCAACATTGTGTCCGGGCGGGGGATACGATTGCCCGCCTGGCGGGGGATGAGTTTGCGCTCATCGTTCCCAAGATCAGCTGTGACGAAGACCTGATCCCGATTGCGCAGAAAGTGCTGCAATCAGCCTGTCAGCCGTTTGTCGTCAATCAAACCCGCTTGGCGGTTGGGGCCAGCATTGGTATCAGCCTGTTTCCGGATCATGGCGACAATCCGTTGACCTTACTCAAGCATGCCGATCAGGCAATGTATGCGGCCAAGCATGCTGGGCGGCATACCTGGCGCTTTTTCCGTGGATAGGCACTGCCGACGGGATGTCCGGTGGGCGTGGATCAGCGGCGGACGGCGGCTTCTTCCTCTTTGACGTGTTTGCGCACAAACCAGCCGATATATCCTCCCATGCCAATGACGACGGCAATCACGATAGCACTCATGATTCCAAATTCTGATGAGAAGAGTTCTTTCCACAGCTCCATGATAGGCTCCTTACTGAAATAACCATTTCTTATCAATGGTTATACGCCTGCAGTCATGGATCTGGATTGACGCAAATCAACCCTTGATTATTTCCACTCGCCGAGCTGCCACCAGATGGATCGGGTCACGCTGACCCCTGTCGGGAAATGTTCCAGAAAATCGGCACGGAAGTCGGGTGCGAAATCGTCCAGATAACGATTCAACTCGACCTTGGCGCGTGCTTGAAAGCGGGTGCGGAAGCGGCCCGCTTCCTCTTCCTCAAAGGTGATGCCGATGAAACAACCGGTATCGAATATGTCAGGGATATGGCGGTGGCGCATGTAATCGGCAACGGCTTCCCGCCATTCTTCTTCTACAACCAAGGTGACTTCGTAAGTCAACATGAGGGCGATTTTCTCCTGAATGATGGCATGGTGCGCTGGGTGGGCAAGCGCGACCACAGCCGGGTCCTGTTGATGCGGTTTCATTGCGCACCATTATTGACGTGCGATGCCTATTCTGTTGCTGGATGAAAGCAGTACCTGCGATGAAACCATGTCAACAGAGCCGGGCCAGAACGTATAATCCTTTCATTTTCGCGTTTTCCTGACATGGCCGCAAACTTTACCCCTGCTTCTCTGCTTGTTTATTGTCGCCCTGGTTTCGAGCCCGAGGCCGCAGCTGAATTGATCGACCTGACCTGCCAGCTGGGGTTGGACGGGCGGATCGACACCGGTGTGGATGCCGGGTATGTGCGGTGGTTGCCTGATGAGCCCGCGTCATTTGCTAGGCAGGCGGGCAAGCTGCGATTCGAACAGCTCATGTTTGCACGACAGTTACTGCTGGCCGGAGATTGGATCGACACCGGTGAGCAAGATCGTTTGACGCCGGTACTGAGCGCACTTGCACCCCATGCAGGGCCCTTTGCCGGGTTGTGGCTGGAGGGGCCGGACACCAATGATGGCAAGGCCTTGTCGAGTTTTTTCAAGCGTTTTCAACCCAAGCTGGAAACCTGCCTGACCGAGTCAGGCAAGCTGACACCCGTTGACGAGCGGCGCCCGCGCCTGCATTTGTTCTGGACTGACAAGCAGCGCTGCATCCCTGGCATTGCGTTGGCGGGCAACCGCAGCGATTGGCCGATGGGCATCCCTCGCCTGAAGATGCCGTTCGAGGCACCAAGCCGCTCCACGCTCAAGTTGGCGGAAGCCTTGATGGTGTTGTTGGGGGAGCAGGAGCTGCGTGAACGGATGCGGGCCGGGCAGCGGGCGGTCGATCTGGGCGCCGCCCCGGGTGGCTGGACATGGCAGCTGGTGAACCGCGGCTTGCGGGTCACGGCGATTGACAATGGGCCGCTGAAGGGCAGTCTGGTCGGTGATTCATTGGTCCAGCATCTGCGGGTCGATGGGTTCAAATATCGCCCGAAAAAGCCCGTGGATTGGCTGGTGTGCGATATGGTGGAAAAACCCGCCCGTATTGCGCAACTGATGGCCAGCTGGCTGGCTGATGGCGATGCGCGACAGGCGATTTTCAATCTGAAACTGCCGATGAAAAAGCGTTTTGACGAAATCCACAAGTGTATCGGCATCATCGAAGACACACTCGCTCGCTCAGGCAAGGGGCACATACTGCGCATTCGCCAGCTGTATCACGACCGTGAAGAGGTGACCTGTTTTTTGGCCCGGATATGAGCCGACATGGTGCTGGGCAAGGGATTGCAACAAGGCATTGTTTCGCTTAGCCTTACATAAGGCCCGGTCGTCACGGTTTCTGGGTGGGCGATGAAAGTGTTGCAATCGGGTCACGACTTGGCATGTTCATAATAGGGGGATACATGTTTAAAGAATTCAAAGAATTTGCCATGCGTGGCAATGTCATTGATCTGGCGGTCGGGGTGGTGATCGGCGGTGCATTCGGCAAGATTGTCGATTCGCTGGTGAAGGATATCATCATGCCACCCATCGGCCTGATTCTGGGCAAGGTCGATTTCTCCAATCTGTTCATCACCTTGAAGGAAGGCAGCAAGGTTGCCGGCCCTTACGAGACGCTGGATGCCGCACAAAAGGCAGGGGCGGTCACTTTGAATGTTGGTGTATTTGCCAATGTGTTGGTCAGTTTCATCATTGTGGCGTTTGCCATCTTCTTGTTGATCAAGGGGATCAACAAGATGCGTCGTGAAGAAGCCGCACCAGCACCCGCAGAGCCGCCTCCTACACCAGAAGAGGTGTTGTTGTTGCGTGAGATCCGCGACTCACTGAAAAAGCAGTCGTGATGCCGTTGGATCAACAAAAGCCGCTCTCAGAGCGGCTTTTGACATTGACGGCGCAATTGCGGGAGCAGATTCCATTGGCGGAGGCCATCGATCTGTATGTGACTGATGCTGGTGATGCACAGCTGACCATCGCCGCTCCCTTGGCTGTCAATCGGAACCCACATGGCACAGTCTTTGCCGGCAGTGCTGTGTCGGTGGCCATCCTGGCTGCATGGTCGCTGCTGGATGGGCGGTTGCGCTCGATGGAAGGGGAGGCTCAGCTGGTGCTGCAGCGCAATACCATGGCCTATCTGCGCCCCATCGATGGCCCCTTTGCCGCTACGGCACGCCTGCAGGACGAATCGGCTTGGTTGCGTTTCCAGTCCATGCTGCAACGAAAAGGCCGCGCCCGGATCGTCATGACATCGGTGATCATGTGTGGTGAAGCCGAGGCGGCGGTGTTCGAGGGGGAGTTCGTCGCCTTGCGTGCAATGGCCTAAACCGACCTCAGCTTTTTCAATTTGCACAAGAAAAAGCCGTCCATCCATGCATTGGGCAGAATCCGCCGTGCGAGGGTGACACGGGGGTGGAAGGCCTTGCCCTCCCATTCAGGTAAGCCTGCCTGCCAGTTATCGATCGGCAGCTCGATCGGCAGGATTTCTATCGCGTCGCCAAAGCTCTTCAGTTGGGCTTCGATGATCTTCTCGTTTTCTTCTGGTGAAAAGCTGCAGGTGCTGTAGACCAGTGTGCCCCCTGGCTTGAGGCTGTGGATCGCCGCATTCAGAAGCCGCTTCTGTTTGTGGGAAACCTCTTTGACCTTCTGCAGGCTCCAATGGGCTACCGAGTCGCTATCGAGGGCATCAAAGCGTGCTTCAGAGGAGCAGGGTGCATCCAGCAAGACTTTATCGAACATTTCCGGGCATTTTGCCCCGACCGAGCGTCCATCGGTCATATAGGTGCGGGCGATGGTCACGCCTTGCTGTTGCAGATTGGCTTTGAGACGGAAGAAGCGATCCTTGACCGGCTCCACCGCAGAGAGGACGCCTTGGTTCTGCATCAGCGCGGCCAGTTGGCAGGTTTTGCCGCCGGGGGCTGCGGCCAGATCCAATACGGTTTCGCCAGGTGATGGCGCCAATATGATCGGCGCCAGCTGGCTGGCCAGGTTTTGTACATAGATCCAGCCATCGTAAAACGCTGACGTTTCGGTGAGCGCCCGGCGCTGCGTGGCTGGAACAAAGTAGGCTGTCGGCTGCCAATCGATGGGGGCGGGTGTCAGGCCCGCAGCCTGCAGTGTTTCACACAGTTGTGTGGGCGTCGTTTTCAGGGTGTTCACCCGGAACACGGTCGGGGCTGGCTGGCTGAAACTGGCCAGGACGGTCTCCAGTCGTTCAGGTGGGACGATGCGCTGCAGGCGCTCGACGAAAATAGCGGGTAAAACGGTATTCATGACGAGGCGTTGACACAAAAAAACGTTAAAATCGCGGCAAGCATATCATTGAATGGGTAGCCTCATATGGCCTGACATGGGGAGGTCGATCAGCTATCCCATTCCACATTATCGAATACTAAAGGTGATTCATGATTCGACGCATATTGCTACCATTTTTCATGGGCTTGATGTTACCGGGCTGGGCGTGGTCAACCCCCACTTGCCGGGAAGCGGCGGAGTCATTGAACCGTTATCTGGACGCCAAGATCAATGCTAAAGAGCTGGCGGATATGCTCACGTCACTCAATCAAAGCAACAATCAGAAATTACCGCCCCAATTCGTGACCAAGCAACAGGCGAAGGAGGCTGGCTGGCGACCTGGTAAGGATCTCTGGTCGGTGCCTGGGTTGCAGGGCAAATCCATAGGCGGGGACCGGTTTGGCAACCGTGAGGGCAGCCTTCCACAAGGCAAGTGGCGTGAGGCGGATCTGGACTTCCATGGCGGCAAGCGGGGCGCAAAACGTCTGCTGTTCAGTGCCGATGGTCAACGCCAGATCACCGTCGATCATTATGAAACCTTTACCGAGGTACCAACATGCCGTTGATCCATTGCAAGCTCAATGAAATCCAGAGTATGCAGCAGTTCTATGAGGCGCTGTATGCCCAGCTGGGGCTGCCCAAGCTGACCGGGCGCAATCTCGATGCGCTATGGGACATTCTCAGCACCGATATCGAAGGCCCGATCGAGATCCACTGGCCGACGGCTTATCAAGACCGTCATGCCTTGGGTGAACAGGCCGCAGCTCTGTTCGAGCTGCTGGATGACGTGGCGGATGAGCGGGACGACATGACCATCATACTGGGCTGATGCAGCGGCTGGCTGGTGGCGGGGGCAGGTGTGCATGGCTCGCCCTGGCTCTGTTGATACGAAGTGGCCGTCCGTGTGGCGTCGCACCTGGGATGCCAGTAGAGGTTCGGCTATGAAAGCCCGGTTGCACCGCCTACAATAACGCGTTTTTCGAATCGAGTAGGATCATGAACGCATTGCTCAAGCTGAAGCCTGGACGCGAGAAATCGCTGCTGAATCGGCACCCATGGGTGTTTTCCGGGGCGATTCAGCACATGGATGGTGATGCAAAAGCCGGTGACACC
Organism: Chitinivorax tropicus; assembly: GCF_014202905.1. Lineage (NCBI taxonomy): Bacteria > Pseudomonadati > Pseudomonadota > Betaproteobacteria > Chitinivorax > Chitinivorax tropicus. The sequence continues at coordinate 15,888 of NZ_JACHHY010000020.1, forward strand.
GTGACGGTGCGGGCTGCTGATGGCCGCTTTCTGGCGTGGGCTGCGTACAGCCCACAATCGCAGATTCGGGCTCGCGTATGGAGCGTGCATGAGCAGGAAGTGATCAACGCTGATTTCTTCCGCCGCCGCCTGCAGGCGGCCTTGGCATTGCGGCAAGATCTATTGCCCGCCTCGCTGAATGGCCAGCGTCTGGTTCATGGTGAATCGGATGGCCTGCCCGGCCTGGTGGTGGATCGCTATGATCAGGTGCTGGTGATGCAGGTGTTGTCTGCCGGGGTGGAAGCCTGGCGTGAGGTGATTGCCGACCTGTTGGTGGAATTGACCGGGATCCGGAACGTGTATGAGCGCTCTGACGCTGATGTGCGTGGTTTGGAGGGGCTGGCGGAACGGAGCGGCATTCTGCGTGGCGCCTTGCCTGCCGAGACAGTGATCGATGAGTATGGCGTGCGTTACCAGGTGGACATCGCGGGTGGGCAGAAGACGGGCTTTTATCTGGATCAACGTGTCAACCGGCGTCGTCTGGGTGAGCTGGCGGAAGGCCGAAAGGTATTGAATTGCTTCTGCTACACCGGTGGCTTTTCGCTCGCAGCCTTGCGGGGCGGAGCTGCGTCGGTGGAGTCAGTGGACAGCTCGGCAGAGGCATTGGTCACGGCACAGGCCAACCTGGCCTTGAACGGATTGGATGCCAGCCGTGCCAGCTGGGTCGAGGCGGATGTGTTCAAATACCTGCGGCTGCTGCGTGACAAAGGTCAGAGCTACGATCTGATCATCCTTGATCCACCCAAGTTTGCCCCCACGGCACAGCATGTCGAGAAAGCCGCCCGCGCCTATAAGGATATCAATCTGCTAGGGCTGAAACTGTTGAAACCTGGTGGGCTGCTGGCAACATTCACCTGCTCTGGCGGGATGGATGCGAGCCTGTTTCAGAAGATCATTGCGGGTGCAGCAGTCGATGCTGGTGTCGATGCAAAGATCATCGAGCGTTTCACGCCAGATGTGGATCACCCCGTGGCGCTGAGTTTCCCGGAAGGGGACTATCTGAAAGGGCTGCTGGTCAAGCGTGGCTGAGGTCTGGGTTGCGCTGACGCGGGTCGGGGACGATCCGGTCATCCTGCGACTGTACCCAATCATTGAACAGACAAAACGGCATCTTGTGATGCCGTTTTGTCTGGGTGGAAGGCAGGCTGCCGATCAATTGCCGCCCACTGTCTCCAACACTGTCCATTGGCCTTTTTCAACCTTATAGACGGTGATGTCGCCCGCTTTCAGATCGCCTTTTTCGTCATAGGCGATTTTGGTCGAGGTGACACCCTGGTTTTCAATTTTCGCCAATTCAGGCAGGTATTTCACAGGGTCAGTCGAATTGGCCTTTTTCATCGCCGCGATCATGGTCATGGTCGCGTCATAGGAGTACGGCGAATACAGCTCCATGCTGCCGAACTTGGCTTTGACGCGGCTTTCGAAGTCCTTGCCGCCGGGCATCTTGTCCATTGGGACGCCGGCCAGCGATGCCACTACGCCTTCAGCCTCGGCGCCCGCCAATTGCAGGAAGGTCGAGGTGCGGGTCATTTCGCCGGACACCAGGGTAGCCTTCAGGCCCAGGCGCTTGAGCTGCTTGGCCAGGGGCGCAGATTGCGCATCGGCTCCGCCGTAGAAGATGGCGTCTGGCTGCGATGCCTTGATGGCAGTCAAAATGGCGGTGAAATCGGTTGCTTTGTCGTTGGTGAACTCGCGTTTGACGATCTGGCCACCGGCAGTCTTGGCGGATTTCTCGAATTCATCGGCTAGACCTTGGCCATAGGCGGTGCGGTCATCGATGATCGCGATTTTCTTCAAGCCGAGCTTGTTCACCACGAATGGCCCCATTACGCCACCTTGCTGGGTGTCGCTGGTCATGGCGCGGAAGGTGGTCTTGAAGCCTTGCTGGGTGTAGGCTGGGGCGGTGGCCATGGCAATCTGTGGCAGTCCGGCATCGGAGTAGATCTTGGAAGCTGGAATCGAGGTGCCGGAGTTGAAATGGCCGATGACCCCGCTGACTTTGGCATCCACCAAGCGTTGCGCCATCTGCGCGCCTGTTTTGGGGTCGGCTTGGTCGTCTTCCGCAACCAGCTCGAATTTGATCTTCTTGCCGCCGATTTCCAGTTTCTGCGCGTTGGCATCTTCAATGGCAAGCAGGATGCCATTCTTCATGTCGGCACCGTAATGCGCTTGGGGGCCGGTCAAGGGGCCGGCAAAGCCCAGTTTGATCACGTCGGAATCGCCAGCCACGGCGGGGGCACTGGCAGGTGTTGATGCCTGACCTGCCTGCTGTTCTGCCTTCTTACCGCAGGCGGTGATGGCCAATGCTGCGGTGACGGCCAGGCCAAGTGTTCGCAATGTGGAGTAATGCATGGTCTACCTCTTGTGATGATTGGGTTTGACTGGTACGTCGCCAGCCAGGAAAAAACACCTTTGCCAAGCGGCCCAGGGTTGGGCCGCTCCAATCTTGTCATTCACCGATACTCATCAGGCTGGCATTGCCGCCGGCTGCAGTGGTATTGACGCTGATCGCACGCTCGGCCACCAGCCGATAGAGATCGTAGCGGCCCTCGTGATCAGGGCGGATCATCGGGATCAATGCGCCATCGCGCTTGGCCAGAGTGCGTTGCAAGGCCAGGGCGCTGGCGTGGTCACCATCATGCAGCACGGCCAGGATCGCGCCTTCTGCCTCGGGCGCTTGGCTGGTGCTGGCTACATCCCCCAGCGCTTCAGCCAGTGCACGGCCATCCGAGCTGCTGGGGAGCACGATATGGTTGCCGCAAGCGAGCGCGGCAGCGGCCTGCAATGCCAGGTTGTTCAGCCCCTCGGCCAGGCAGGCGACCCGCCCGCGTGGTGCAAAGCCCAGGCTGTTGCGTTCGCCGGTGGGGCCGTTGAGTAAGGCCTCACGCCGTAACGGGCTGGCAGCCTCGTATTCGAAGATGATGGCCTGTAGCTGATCGCGCTGGCCTTGTGACAGGCTGCTCAGTCTGGCCTCTGCCAAGCGCTTAAGCCCGGTCAGCTCGACCACGCGAGCCGGTTTGCCGATCTGTGGCTGTGCGGTGGTATGGGTCAGTCGATGCAGGTAGAGGGGGCCACCCGCCTTGGGGCCGGTGCCGGACTTGCCCTCCCCACCAAATGGTTGCACGCCGACCACAGCACCGACGATGTTGCGGTTGACATAGATATTGCCAGAATGCACCTGTTGGGTGATCTGATCGATGGTTTCGTCGATCCGGCTGTGCACGCCATGGGTCAGGCCATAGCCCGTTGCATTGATGTCGGCAATCACCTGATCCAGCGCTGAGCCGTCAAAGCGGACGATATGCAGCACTGGGCCGAATACTTCACGTTCCAGCTGGCGGATGTTGTCGATCTCGAACAGGGTTGGTGCGACAAACGTACCTTGCTCGCAGGCCTTGCCCAAGGGGGCTTGGTAGTGCCATTTGGATTGCAGCTTGGTTTTCTCGATATGGGCCTGCAGATTGCGCTGGGCTTCCTGGTCGATGACCGGGCCGATGTCGGTTTCCAACAGGGCAGGGTTGCCGATGCGCAGCTCTTGCATGGCGCCTTTCAGCATGGTGATGACCTTGTCCGCGATGTCACGTTGCAGGTAGAGCACCCGCAACGCCGAGCAGCGCTGGCCGGCGCTGTCGAATGCCGAGCTGAGTACATCGTTGACCACCTGTTCTGGCAACGCCGAGCTGTCAACGATCATGGCGTTCATACCGCCAGTCTCGGCAATCAACAGCGGGCTGTCGTCGCGCGCGGCCAGCGTGCGGTTGATCAGCTGGGCGACTTCGGTCGATCCGGTGAACATCACCCCGGCAATGCGCGGATCACGGGTCAGTGCCGCGCCGACGATTTCACCTGTGCCGGGCAGGAATTGCAATACATCCTGTGGGATGCCCGCTTCGTGAAGCAGGCGCACCGCTTCGGCTGCGATCAATGGGGTCTGCTCTGCAGGCTTGGCCAGGACAGGGTTGCCCGCTGCCAGGGCGGCGGTGACCTGGCCGATGAAGATTGCCAGGGGGAAATTCCAGGGGCTGATGCAGACCATGGGCCCGCGCGGCGTGGCCTGACTCAGCTCTTGTCGGGCTTGGGTGGCGTAGTATCGGCAGAAATCAATGGCCTCGCGTACCTCCGCAATGGCGTTCGGCAGGGATTTACCCGCTTCACGCACCGCCAGCCCCATCAAGGTAGACATCTGTTGCTGTAGCAGATCGCCCGCCCGCGCGATGCAGGCGGCACGGTCCGCAGCGGGGACAGCAGCCCAGCGGGGCGCTGCCGCTGCTGCCATATCCAATGCCTGGCTGACCTGCTCGGGGCTGGCATCCACCACATGGCCCACTATATCGTCCCGATTGGCCGGGTTGTGGATGGGCTGGGGCGTGCCTCCCAGCGCCAAGCCGCTTCCCAATATCGGTGCGGCTTGCCATGGGCGGGACTCACTGGCGCGCAATGCGACGCTCAGCCCAGACAGCTTGAATTCGTTCGACAGATCCATCCCGTCTGAATTCGGACGGCTTTCGCCATACAGCCCTGATGGCAGCGGGATCTTGCCATGTGGTTGACCAGCATGTTTGGCGGCCTCGGTCACCTGATCAGCAATCAGCTCGTCGATCGGCACGGCTTCATCGACGATCCGGTTGACAAAGGAGGTATTGGCACCGTTTTCCAGCAGGCGGCGCACCAGGTAGGCCAGCAGTGTCTCGTGTGAGCCGACCGGAGCGTAGATACGGCAGGCTTTGCCCAGCTTGTCCTGGCCCACCACTAAGTCATAGAGTGTTTCACCCATGCCGTGCAGGCACTGGAATTCATAATCCTTGCCTTCGCCCAGCTGGTGAATGGCCGCCAGCGAGTAGGCATTGTGGGTGGCGAATTGTGGGAAGACGGCATCTTGCGCGGCCAGCAGTTTCTTAGCGCAGGCCAGGTAGGCGACATCGGTGTATACCTTGCGGGTATAGACTGGATAACCCTCCAGCCCATCGAGCTGGGCCCGCTTGATCTCGGCATCCCAATAAGCGCCTTTCACCAAGCGGACCATAAAGCGGTGCCCGCTACGACGGGCTAGGTCGATGATCCAGTCAATCACGAAAGGACAACGCTTCTGGTAGGCCTGCACCACAAAACCGATTCCATTCCAACCCGCGAAGGCCGGGTCCAAGGCCAGGGCTTCGAGCAGATCCAGTGACAGCTCCAGCCGATCGGCTTCTTCCGCATCGACGTTGAAACCGATGTCGTATTGCTTGGCCAGCAGCAGCAAGGATTTGATGCGGGGAAGCAGCTCATGGGCCGCCCGGGCATGCTGTGCACGGCTATAGCGGGGGTGCAGCGCAGACAGCTTCACCGAGATGCCTGGCCCGGCATAGACGCCGCGCCCTTTGCTGGCCTTGCCGATGGCGTGGATCGCCTGCTCATAGGCTGTGTAGTAGCGCTGGGCGTCTTCATCTGTCATGGCAGCTTCGCCCAGCATGTCATAGGAGAAGCGGAAGCCGCGAGCCTCGCGTTCCACGCCATTGCTCAGCGCTTCGTCGATGGTCTCGCCGGTCACGAACTGCTTGCCCAGCATGCGCATGGCCAGATCGACCCCCTTGCGGATCAGCGGCTCGCCGCCTTTGGCGATCATGCGGGTCAGCGCGCTGGACAAGCCTTTTTCACTGTTGGTCGAGACCAGCTTGCCGGTGATCAGCAAGCCCCAGGTGGCGGCATTCACAAACAGCGATGCGCTTTGCCCCAGGTGGGCCTTCCAGTCTCCTTTGGAAATCTTGTCGCGGATCAGGCGGTCGGCGGTTTCCTGATCAGGAATGCGTAACAAGGCCTCGGCCAGACACATCAGCGCGACCCCCTCAGTGCTGTCCAGCGAGAACTCATGCATCAGCGCATCGACGCCACTGGAGCGAGTCCGTTTCTCGCGGACGTCAGTCACCAGTTTGCGTGCCAGCGCCTGGATCGATTTGACCTGTTCGGCTGACAAAGCAGCCTGGGCCAAGATGGCCTGGACACATTCACGTTCATCACGTCGGTAAGCAGCGGTGATTGCGTCACGGAGTGCGGATTGAGGGCGGGACAATTCGCCGAATTGCATGAGGGGTCTCCTGCCGGTCACGACCTTTGGGTGCGCCGTCGGTATTATTCATGTTATACAGAGGCTTGGAATCAGGCCTTCAATCAAGAACCTGCTCACCATCTTGTCGCGCGACAGAGATCAAGGCAACGTTGCGCTATCAAGACACCCATTCATAAGTCTGCATATGGTGTCTGGTTGGGCACGTCACCCATTTGACGATCGCTTATGATAGATATAGAACAGGTTCCAATCAGGCAGCGGATTTCAAGTTGGATTGATCCTGTCAGCTTGGCCTGCCGTACCTGCACGGAGGCCGTGATCAGCCAGGATTTAGCGGTATTTTCGCATGCGCAACCATTAGGGAAAATCACAATACTTCATAACCATGTCAAATCCAGTTATATCAAGGTTTCAAAAGGGATTGCATGCCACAGAATGACCAGATGGAAACGTTTCAGCTGATCAGCGCATTACAGCATTTATTGGGGGATGCTCACGTATTGCTCGATGACGTGCAGAAAGCGCCGTTCTGCATCGATCAGCGGCGGCGCTACCAGGGAAATGCGCTGGCGGTCATCCAGCCGGCCACGGTGGCTGAGATATGTCAGGTCGTTCGTCTGGCTGCGGCGGCTGGAGTCAGTATCGTGCCCCAAGGGGGGAATACCGGCCTGGTCGGCGGCGCGACGCCAGTATCGATGGGGCGTCCAAGCCTGGTGCTGAGCTTGGCCCGCATGAACCAAATCCGCCAATGGCATGGTGATGGTGTGACAGTCGAGGCGGGGGTCATTCTGGCTGAGCTGAACCGGCTTGCTGGGGGGCGGGGGCAGTATCTACCAATCGATCTGGCTTCCAGTGGTTCTGCGCAGATTGGTGGCGTGATCTCGACCAATGCGGGTGGCATGCGGGTGATCCGCCATGGCATGCTGCGTCAGCATGTGCTGGGACTGGAGGTGGTATTGGCCAATGGGGAGGTATGGTCCGATCTGCGCCCTTTGCTCAAAAACAATTGCGGCTACGATCTCAAGCAGTTGTTCATTGGGGCCGAGGGCACGTTGGGCATTGTGACCGCCGCGACATTGCGGCTGGTGCCAACGCCCATCCAGCAGGCCACTGCGTGGGTGGCGCTGCCAGACATGGCCGCGGCACTTGAATTACTGGGTGCTTTGCGTCAATCCGCTGGGGATGCTTTGACGGCCTTCGAGGTCATCAACCACAACTGTATCGAGCTGGTGGCCAAGCACGCACCTGATCTGGCTTGGCCGTTGCCCGGTGAGCATGCCGACTGGTATGCGTTGGTGGAGCTGTCCGCATCGCATCAGGCGATCGATTTGCATACGATGCTACTGGATTGTTTAGCAGGGCTGGGCGTGCAACGGGCGGTGGTGGCGCAGAGCCAGGCGCAGACCGATACCCTCTGGCGGTGGCGTGAGTTGATTCCGGAGGCGCAGCGACTGGCGGGCGGCAATATCAAACATGATATTGCCGTGCCGCATGATGCCTTGCCAGTGTTTGTCTCACGGGCCGAACAGGCGCTGAAAGATCGCTTCCCCGAGGTTGCCATCATTGCGTTTGGCCATGCGGGTGATGGGAACCTGCACTATAACGTGGCCCATACCCGGTCTTCTGCTGCGGATACGTTTCTGGATGAGGCCGAGGTGAACGGGCTGATCTATGACCTGGTCAAGGCGTGTGGCGGCACTTGCAGCGCCGAGCATGGTATCGGCCAGTTGAAGCGGGATCGGCTGCGTGATTGGGCAGGCCCGACAGGGTGGCAATTGATGCAGCAGATCAAGTCATCGCTGGACCCTGACGGCGTGTTCAACCCCGGCAAGGTGCTGTAGGTGCCGTTGGCATCGTGTTGCCAATGGGGCCTGATGCGGCTCAATGCTCACGCCGCATGAATTGCCGTGGTCGGACACCCATCGCCAGTAGCATCGCAAAGTAACTGGCTGCACCAAGCAGAACGGTGGCTGTCAGATAGCCTGCTCTCGTCAATGCAGGTGCGCTAGTCCAGCCCCCGAACTGTTGGGCTGCGAAATGGCAAAGTACGGACATCACCACCGACGCCACCACCACCTGTAGCAGAAATTTTATCCACCCTGCCTGGGGCTGATAGAAACCCTGCTGACGGGACCGGATATAAAGCATGCCAGCATTGAAGCAGGATGCGATGCCGATTGATAGCGCCAGCCCGGCATGCTGCAGTGGGAGGATAAACATGAAGACGACATTCATGAGCTGGGTCAAGCCTAGTGTGATCATCCCGATCCGGACCGGTGTCTTGGTATCGCCGCGTGCATAAAAGCCAGGGGCGAGGATCTTGATACTGATCAAACCCAATAGGCCGACTGCATAGGCCACCAGCGCGCGTTGTGTCATCAGCATGTCGTGCGTGGTGAATTTCCCGTGTACGAACAAAGTGCCGATCAGGGGTTCGCTCAACACCGCCAAGGCACAGGTGGCCGGCACCGAGAGCAGCAGACACAGGCGCAGCCCCCAATCCAGCAGCCTACTGTACTCAACTGCATTGTTGGCAGCATGATGCTTCGACAAGCTAGGCAGCAGGATTGTTCCTAGCGCCACGCCCAGGACACCGGTTGGAAACTCCATCAGCCGATCAGCGTAATTCATCCACGAAATACTGCCATCCGGCAACAACGAAGCCAGCATGGTGTTGATGATCAAGCTGACCTGTGCAACCGACACTCCCAGCACGGCAGGCCCCATCTTCTTCAGGATGCGCATGACGGCCTCGTCTTTTAAACCGAGCCGTGGCCACGTCAGCATGCCGATCTTACGCAGATAGGGCAGCTGAAAGAACAATTGGGCAACGCCCCCGGCAAAGACACCCCAGGCCAAAGCCATCGCGGGCGGATCGAAATAGGGCGCCAACCACAGCGAGAACAGGATCAACGAAATATTCAACAGGGTAGGCGTGAAAGCCGGGATCGAGAACTTGTTATAAGTATTGAGAACACTACCCGCCAATGAAGACAGCGAGATCAGTAAGATGTATGGAAAGGTGACCCGCAGCATGTCGCAGGCCAGCGAGAATTTATCGGCATTCTTCGCAAAGCCCGGCGCGGTCAGGTAGATCACGGTGGGCGCGGCGAGTATGCCCAGCGCCGTCACCACGAACAGGGCCAGGGCCAGCGTGCCGGTGACCTTGGCGACCAGCTGCTGGGTTTCTGCTTCTGTCTTCTGAGTCTTGTACTCGGCCAGCACCGGTACGAATGCCTGCGAGAAGGCCCCTTCGGCAAAAATCCGCCGTAACAGATTAGGTAGTTTGAATGCAGTAAAGAAAGCATCGGTAGCCGCGCTGGCACCAAATGCGTGCGAAATGATCGCCTCGCGCAGAAAGCCTAGAATACGGGAAACCAGTGTCATGCCACTGACTGTGGTCAGTGCCTTCAATAGATTCATAAATTTACGTGTCGGACTTGATGGCGGGGCGTATGATACGCGATTCTTGCATTGCCGGGTAAGAACACGTATGATTACGCGTTTTTACAAATGCCTAATTTCACTAGGAGTTGACTTAGCATGGCAAACAGCGCACAAGCCCGTAAACGTGCTCGCCAGGCTGACCTTGCCCGCGCGCGCAATGCCAGCCAGCGTTCTGCTTTCCGTACCGCAATCAAAAAAGTTCTCAAAGCAATTGAAACTGGCGATAAGGCTGCGGCACAGCAAGTGTTTCAGGAATCGGTCAGCGTGATTGATCGCATCGCTGACAAGAAGATTTTCCATAAGAACAAGGCAGCGCGTCATAAGAGCCGTCTGTCTGCTGCAATCAAGGCAATGGCCTGATCGCTTCAAGCGGAATTCATAAAAAACCCGACCATTGGTCGGGTTTTTTATTTGCACGACGCGAATTGAAACCCTGTATACTCCGCACCGCTTCAGGTGCCCGTTAGACAATTTACATCAATCGGATCAATTGATGGATTGGCAAAAAGGGTGAAACTGGGAACTGGGTGAGTTCGCCATTTTGCGATATGCCCAGGCTGCCCCCGCAACTGTAGACAAGTGCGCCACCTCATCATGCCACCGATGATTCGGGAAGGCGAGCTGGAAGACTTGTGAGCCAGGAGACCGGCCTGAATGTGTGGTGGGAGGTCGCGGTGGGCGGCAGATCTGCTCAATATTGCCCGATGTCCTGCGGCAGTGATTGCGTAACCTCCCTGTTGAGAATCCGTGCTTGCGAGGGGCAAGCATTCCGCGAGTTCGACTCGCTGGGAGATCGTCTTGAAGTATTCCTATCCTGCTGGCCTGGTGCTGGCTGCCCTGTCATCCTCTGCCTTTGCTGCTGAGCCACTCAAAGCAGATACCCTTGTCGTCACTGCATCGCGATTGCAGCAGCCTCTCGATAGAGCGCTGGCCGACGTGTCGGTGATCACCCGTGAGCAGATTGAGCGTAGCGGGGCGACTTCTTTACCGGCCTTGTTGCAGCAGTTGCCTGGGGTTGAAATCAGCCAGAATGGCGGCCTGGGCTCGGTGAGCAGTATTTTTCTGCGTGGTGCCAATTCCAATCAGACCGTGGTCTTGATCGATGGTGTGAGAGTTGGCTCGGCAACCACCGGGGGGGCTGCGTTGGAGCGGCTCAATCTAGATCAGATCGAGCGTGTCGAGGTGCTGCGAGGCCCTTCGAGCAGTCTGTATGGTGCGGATGCCATTGGTGGCGTGGTGCAGTTGTTCACCCGCAAAGGGTCGCAGATGAATGCCAAGGTGGCTTTGGGTAACAAGGGTTATCGGGAGCTGTCTGCCGGGTTGGCGGGGGGCTCATCGACCACGCGGGCCAATGTAAGTATCAGTGGCGTGCGGACCAATGGCGACAGTGCCACCAATGAGCATGTTGCATTCGGCGCGTTCAATGCTGATCGTGATGCTTATCGTAATCTGGGTGTTGCAGCTGCTTTCTCGCATGAATGGGTGGAAGGGCATGACTTGACCGCCAGCATCAATGCCAGCCGGGGCGAGACACATTTTGATGGCAGCTTTCCTGAGCCCGCGAGTTTTGACTACCTGGCCAAGCAGCGGCTGGAATCCGCACAATTGACCTCCACCAATCAGCTGGCGCAAGGTTGGCGTAGTCGTCTGCAATGGGGTGAGAGCAAAGATCGCTTTGAAACCCCCTATTCAAATCAAACAGATCTGTTTGAAACACGTCAGCGTCAACTGAGTTGGCAGCATGACTTTACCTTGTCGAATGGTACGTTCAGCGTCATTGCAGATCACCTCAGGCAAGAAGTGGAAAGCTCAACTCACTATGTCACTTCAGAGCGCACGATAAAGGGCGTAGCTGCCGTGTTGCAGCAGCGGCAGGATGCCTTCAGTTGGCAAGGTAGCATCCGTCGTGACAGCAATTCACAGTTCGGTGCGCACACCTCCGGCGGGTTTGGGGTGGGGTATCAGCTCGCTCAAGGCTGGCAGGTGCGTGGTGGGTGGGCGACTGCATTCAAAGCGCCGACTTTCAATGACTTGTACTGGCCAGGCTTCAGCAATCCAAACCTTAAACCTGAAAAAGCGCGCAATGTCGATGTGGCAGTGGATTATCGACAAGGCGCGGATCGGCTGGGGCTGACTGCCTATCGCAATCGCGTGCGCGACATGATTGCGATTGATCCGGCGACTTTTGAGATTGCCAATCTGCAGCGGGCAGACTTGCGTGGCACGACTGTGGAATTCGGTACCAAGCTGGCAGGGTTGGATGTGTCTGGTAGTCTGGACTGGCAGCGCCCGGAGAACGAGCAGACAGGTAAATGGCTGCCTCGTCGTGCCAAGCGGCATGGTGCATTGCGCGTTGCAGGTGAGGCGCAGGGAGCGCGATGGCAAGTTGAATGGCTGGCCAGTGGACAGCGATTTGACGACGTTGCAAATGCAAACCGACTGGGTGGCTATGGCTTGGTGAATCTGGGTGTGGATATGCCGATTGCTCAAGATCTGACGCTGGGTGCGCGATTGAACAATATCGCAGACAAGCGCTATGAGCTGGCACGTGGTTACAACCCACAGGGGCGGGGTGGCTTCATCAGTCTGAATTATCAACTGAAATGATCAGAGCGCTGCTGATCTTGATCGGTGGCGGTGTGGGTGCGGCGTGGGCTGCACCCATTCAGGTCACGGATGACGCCGGACATGTCATCAAATTGGCAGCGCCCGCCCGTCGTATTATCAGTCTGGCCCCGCACATTACCGAGCTGGTCTATGCGGCTGGGGCGGGCAAGCAGTTGGTTGCCGTCAGCGCCTACAGTGATTACCCCGCAGCGGCTGCCAAGTTGCCGCAGGTGGCGGACTATAACGGCTTGGCCATCGAGCAAATCGTGGCTTTGAAGCCGGATCTGGTCATTGCGTGGCACAGTGGCACATCACCTAAGCAGGTTGCTAAGCTGGAGTCGCTTGGGTTGCCCGTTTTCTGGTCGCGCCCGGCAAAATTGCCGGATGTTGCAAAAAGCATTGAAGTGTTTGGTGTGTTGGCGGGGACGGAACCCGTTGCGCAAAAAGCAGCAGTCCAATACCGGCAGCAGTTGGACTTGCTGGCTAAACGGTATCGTGGCAGGCCTGCCATCCGTGTGTTCTATCCGATCTGGGACAAGCCGCTCACCACGGTCAACCGCCAACATCTGATCAGCGACGTGATCGCGCTGTGTGGTGGTACAAACATATTCGGTGGTCTGCCGAATCTGACCCCGCTTGTATCGCCAGAAAGCGTCATGGCGGGCGACCCAGAGGTCATTCTGGAGGCGGGGCGCGAAGACGTTGCGCAGTCTGATTGGCTGCGTTGGCCGTCCATCAGCGCCGTGCGTCATGGCAATATCCATGCCGTGCCGGCCAGCCTGATTTCACGTCCCTCGCCCCGCATCATCGAAGGTGCGATGCGCATCTGCGAAACCCTGGAGGCTGCGCGCGCCAGGCGCGCTGGTGCCAAGGCTCACTGAGCGGCAGTGCTTGATGCCAGCGGGACCAGTACCGACTGGATGCCCATGGCCTTCAGCTTGCGCATCGTATCATCCGCCTCTGCTTTGTTCTTGAATGGCCCAACTTGCACGCGGCTTTCGATATGGGCGTTGACGCCATTCGCGCTGAGGCGCTCAACCAGGGTTTTTGCATTGTCGTAATTGGCAAAGATGCCAACCTGCACGGAAAACGCCTGAGCATTGACTGGCTTGGGTTTGGTGATGATTGGCGCAGCCGGCGCTTCAGTGGATGCAGTCTGGCGTGGGGGGGTGACCACTGGTGCAATGGGGCGGGTCGGCTCGTTGCTGGAGCGTTGTTCGCTGGGCGGTGCCGAGCTGATGCTTGGTTGATGTAGGGCAGGCTCAGCGGGTTTGGTGGCCAGTTTGGGCGGCAGTCGCTGATGGTGGGTCGTTGTTGGTTGGGTTTCCACGTTCGGCGGTGGCGGGCTGGCCTTGGGCGGGCTCGGTGTTGTGTTGGGCGTGGCCATTGGGCTGGCTGCCTCGGCAGGGGGCTCGGCATTGATTTTCTGAATGGATTGAGGTGCCTCGACAGAGGGGGCTGTGGTGGTCTGAGCGGGCTCCTTGGCCGGTGCCACGTCGGGACTGGTTTCCGGCCCCGTGGCGGTGGCAGGTGGTGTGGCAGCATCCTCCACGGGTTTGTCATGGGGAGGAGGAGGGGGCGCGGCTTGAATCGGCTTGCTCGGGGGGATCTGTTCGATCGTTTTCAATGGCAGTGAGGGTTTGAACAGATCCGTCAGGTCGAGTTTTTCCAGTAATGTGAATGTCAAGGCTGTACCACCAATCAGTGCAACGGCAATCCCCACGCGCCGCATCAGCCGTTGCTTGATTTCCCGTTGCTCTTCCGCGGCCTCCGGATCGAGGCTGATTTGTTGTTGTGTCACGTCGTGCTCCCTGTTTGATCGCCCGCCTTTATTGGGTTGGCGTCATTTCGATCAGTCTGTTGAGTTACTGCTGAGGTATCTCTGGCCTGGTCTCCCGTGGCTGATGTGTCATTTTCCATGGCTTGCATGCCGTGGCCGGCGCCAAAGCCAATGCGGTGGCGCCGCAGATCGTGCCCGCGCTTCGGCGTCCTGGCCAAGCGACGCGTGTGGATTGACATTCAAATTGCCATGGAATCATATCGTTTTCAGGTGTGGGGTAAGCCGCCACAGGGCTGGTTGGCAAGGTTCGGGAAAAAACGTCAACAGCGTCCAAGCCGTGTTAAAATGGCGGGTCGCGTTTATTTTATAAGCACTTTGCCTGCGAACGTAAAATAAACTTGCAGTTTGTTATCTTGATTACTGAATTTATTGGAGAAATGAATGGCCGTTGAACGCACGCTGTCGATTGTCAAGCCTGATGCTGTTGCCAAAAACGTGATTGGACAGATCTACACCCGCTTCGAGGCTGCTGGCCTGAAGATCGTTGCTGCCAAGCTGAAGCAACTGTCCCGCGCGGAAGCAGAAGGTTTCTACGCAGTTCACAAAGAACGCCCCTTCTTCAATGCGCTGGTCGATTTCATGGTTTCCGGCCCCGTCATGATCCAGGTGCTGGAAGGTGAAGGCGCAGTTGCTAAAAACCGCGAGCTGATGGGCGCAACAGACCCGAAGAAAGCTGACAAAGGCACCATCCGCGCAGATTTCGCTGATTCGATCGACGCCAATGCCGTACATGGTTCCGACAGCGCTGAAAACGCTGCAATCGAGATCGCCTACTTCTTCGCTTCATCCGAAGTGTACGGTCGCTGATCGGACGTTGTCAGGCTGTATTGTTGTATGAAAACCAACCTACTCGATTTTGATCTCGATGGCCTGAACGCCTATTTCGCTGAAATAGGCGAGAAGCCGTTTCGCGCCAAACAAGTCATGCGCTGGATGCACCAGTTCGGCGTGGCTGATTTCAATGACATGACCGATATCGCCAAGGTGTTGCGCGAGAAGCTCAATGCCCAGGCAGAAGTACGCGTGCCAAATGAGATGATCGGCCTGGCCAGCGAAGATGGAACCCGTAAGTGGCTGCTGGATGTGGGGACTGGTAACGGCATCGAGACCGTCTTCATCCCAGAAGATGATCGCGGCACCTTGTGTGTATCGAGTCAGGTTGGTTGTGCGCTGGAGTGCACATTTTGTTCCACCGGCAGGCAGGGCTTCAACCGCAATCTGTCTGTGTCGGAGATCATCGGTCAGCTCTGGTGGGCCAATAGAGCGCTGGGGCGTGATCCGAAGGGGGATCGCATCATCTCCAATGTGGTGATGATGGGCATGGGCGAGCCGTTGGCCAATTTCGACAATGTGGTCACTGCAATGCGCATCATGCTGGATGACCATGGCTATGGCCTGTCACGTCGTAGGGTGACGTTGTCGACCTCTGGGCTGGTGCCCGCCATGGATAAGTTACGTGAAGCGTGTCCGGTAGCCCTGGCGGTGAGCTTACATGCACCCAACGATGCCTTGCGGGACGAAATCGTCCCGATCAACAAGAAATATCCGCTCAAGGAATTGATGGCTGCGTGTTTGCGCTATCTGGAAAAAGCTCCGAGGGATTTCGTCACCTTCGAATATGTGATGTTGGATGGTGTCAACGACACATTGACTCATGCGCAGGAGCTGATTGCGTTGACCCGTGATGTGCCCTGTAAATTTAATTTGATTCCGTTCAATCCTTTTCCGAACTCCGACTATGGCCGGTCGTCTAATGAACAGATCCGCCGCTTCCGTGATACGCTGATAGAGGCGGGTTATATTGTCACCACCCGTAAGACACGCGGCGACGATATTGATGCGGCCTGTGGGCAGTTGGCTGGTCAGGTTCAGGATAAAACCAAGCGACAAATCAGAAGGTTGACGGAGATTCGTTCATGAGAAAAGCGTTGTGCGGTGCCCTGGCTGTCATGGCGGCCAGTGTGATGAGCCCGCTGGTACATGCTCAAAACCCGGCGATGAGTGCCAAGCTGCACACCGAGCTGTCAGCGCAATATTTCAGCCTGCGAGAGTATTCTGTCGCCATCGATGAGGCGCGACAGGCATTGAGTGCAGTTCCTGAATACGGCCCAGCGTTCAATATGCTGGGTTTGATCTTTTCGGAGCTGAAAGAATATCAGGCAGCAGATGAATACTTCCGTAAGGCGGTGCAATATGCGCCCAATGATTCCAATGTGAATCATAACTACGGATTGTTCTTATGCCGCCATCGGGCTGGCGAAGACTTCAGTCGCTATTTCCAGGCTGCACTGCGCAACCCGCTTTACCAGTCTCCGGACAAGACCTGGGCCGCATCGGCTGGATGTAAGTTGCAGAAAGGGGATTTGGAGGGCGCGCGTGATGAGTTTGCCCAGGCGCTCGCCATCCGCCCGGATTTTCAGGTTGCCTTGGTCGGATTGGCCTCCGCCTATTTCCGCCTTCAGCAATATCAAGAAGCGAGAACCTACTTCGGTCGTTATTTCCAGGGTGCTGACGGTACTGCCGAGAATCTCTGGGAGGCCATCCAGACCGAACGTAAGCTCAATGACCCACAAGGTGAGGCCCGCTACACGGCCAAGCTGAAGAAACTGTATCCTCAATCCAAAGAAGCCGAGCTAGCCGCCAACGGACGATGATGCATGAGCAACCAAACGACCTTGATTGACCAACCTGTCAGGCACGGCCCTGGCAGTGAGTTGAAAGCAGAGCGCCTACGCCAGTCGTTGAGTATCGACGAGGTGGTGGCCAAGCTCAAATTGTCTCGTCGTCAAGTAGAGGCGCTTGAGGCAGATCGGTTTGACGATTTGCCAGGCAATACTTTCGTCAAAGGGTTTGTGCGTAATTATGCCAAGCTGCTTGGGCTGAATGCTTCAGCTTTGGTTGAGCAAGCAAGTGCCATGCTTCCTGAGGATGTCGATGCTCAACCGACCCGGCTTGAGGGGCGCATGCCTCGCATCACCGTAGAGCCCGGTTATGGCATGTCTGCAGATCGTGGTGGGTTGTCTGTTCTGCTGATGGGGGCGGCAGCGGCGGTGGTTGCTGGTTTCGTGGTCTACTACGTATTGCTGCGGCCCGCTACCGAGCCCGAGTTGCATATGGCTGGTTCGTCAAGTGGCACGACTGCGACCGTTGAAACACCTGTTGAGGTCAGCCCGCAGTCCACGCCAGCGGAAACCTCTACCCCCGTGGCGGTGGCCCCGGTGCCTACAGGCGTTGCGACACCAGCTGTCGAGCCCGTCACCCAGCCTGCTACCACGGCCAATCCCCCACCACCTGCTCAGGCGACCTCGTCAACTGACACCGTTGCTGCACCCGCAGCCCAACCGACAGCTACCCTGGGTGGGCAGCATGCCATCAAGTTGAATTTCAATGGCGAATCCTGGGTTGATATTCGTGATTCGGAAGGGAAGCGGTTGGCATCCAAGCTGTTCAAGCCTGGGCAGGAGGAGATTGTCCAAGGGAAGCCGCCCTATAAACTGGTGGTGGGCAATGCAACGCAGGTCACGGTTATGTATAACGGCAAAGCAGTTGATTTGGCGCCCTATGTCAAGGTGGATGTCGCGCGCTTTGAGCTGAACTGAGTGCCGCCCCGTTCAACTACGATAAAGACTTCTAGAGGTTCTGATGTTTCGCACTTCCATCACCCGTAGACAAACCCGCCAAGCCATAGTGGGTGGTGTTGTCGTGGGTGGCAAGGCGCCTGTCGTCATTCAGGCCATGACCAATACCGACACGGCGGATGTCCAGGCAACCATCGATCAAGTCGAAGAGCTGTGGCGTGCCGGGGCTGAGATGGTGCGTATCACCGTCAACAGCATGGAGGCTGCGGCAGCTGTCGCGGCGATCCGAGCTGGTCTGGATCAGCGACATTGCCCGGTGCCATTGATCGGGGACTTCCACTTCAACGGCCATAAATTGCTGGCTGCACATCCGGAGTGCGCAGCTGCCCTGGCCAAGTATCGTATCAACCCGGGCAATGTGGGGAAGGGCGCCAAGCGTGATGAGCAATTCGCCCAGATGATCGAATTCGCGCTTCGTTATCAGAAGCCGGTGCGCATCGGGGTGAACTGGGGCAGCCTGGATCAGGCCGTCATGGCCCGCTTGATGGATGAAAATTCGCGCCGGGACGTGCCTTGGGATGCTGATGCGGTCATGCGTGAGGCATTGATCACCTCGGCACTGGAAAGCGCGCAACAGGCCATCGATCTGGGCATGAAGCCCGAAGACATCGTCCTGTCGTGCAAAGTTAGTGCCATGCAGGATCTGATTGCTGTCTACAGGGAGCTGGCCAATCGTTGCGATTTTGCGTTGCACCTGGGGCTGACTGAGGCTGGCATGGGGGTGAAGGGTATTGTCGCATCCAGTGCGGCGTTGGCTGTGCTATTGCAGGAGGGGATCGGTGATACGATCCGTATCTCGTTGACCCCACAACCCGGCGAATCGCGCACCCAAGAGGTGCTGGTGGCTCAGGAGCTGCTGCAATCCATGGGGCTGCGATCCTTTACGCCACAGGTGACGGCCTGCCCTGGCTGTGGACGCACCACCAGCACGGTGTTCCAGGAGCTGGCAAGGGATATCCAGAGTTGGCTGCGCTTGCAGATGCCACTGTGGCGTGACCAATATGCAGGTGTTGCGGAGATGAAGGTCGCGGTGATGGGCTGCGTGGTCAATGGCCCGGGTGAGTCTAAATTGGCCGATATCGGTATCTCCCTGCCTGGTACGGGCGAAGTGCCAGTCGCCCCTGTCTATGTGGATGGCGAACGTTATATCACATTGAAAGGGGACGCCATTGCTATGGAGTTCCAAGCCATCGTCGATGAATACGTCGCCGCGCGTTATGGTCGTGGCGAAAAATTGAAACCAAGAGAGCCGCGCACCATTGCGGTCAAACCCGTCGCATAATCCATTTCATATCATGTCCAAAGAAATCCGCGCCATTAAAGGCATGAACGATATTTTGCCTGGTGAAAGTGACACCTGGCAGTTTTTTGAAGCGACCGTCCGTGATTGGGCCGCCGCCTATGGCTACCACAATATCCGCACCCCGATTGTCGAAGAGACCAGTTTATTTGTCCGGTCGATTGGCGAAGTGACGGATATCGTAGAGAAAGAGATGTACAGCTTTGAGGATTCGCTCAATGGCGACAAGCTGACATTGCGCCCTGAAGGCACCGCCTCGTGCCTACGTGCAGTGATTCAGCACAATCTGCTACATCAAGGCCCACAACGCTTGTGGTATATGGGGCAAATGTATCGCCACGAGCGGCCACAGAAAGGCCGTTATCGGCAGTTTCACCAAGTTGGGGTGGAGGCATTGGGTTTCGATGGGCCTGATGTGGATGCTGAGCTGTTGTTGATGACTGTTTCATTGTGGAAGCGACTGGGCCTACAGAATCTGCAATTGCAGCTCAATTCTTTGGGAACCAGTGAAGAGCGTGCCCGTCACCGTGAAGCGTTGATTGCTTATCTGGCGCAGCATCAGGACACCCTGGATGACGATGGGAAACGTCGTCTGTACACCAATCCACTGCGGGTGCTGGACAGCAAGAATCCCGCCATGCAGGCCATCTGCGATGCAGCCCCGAAATTGGTCGATTATCTGGGTGATGCCTCCCGCCAGCACTTTGACACACTGCAGCAGTTGCTGACGGATTGCGGCGTGCCATTCGTGATCAATCCGCGATTGGTGCGGGGGCTCGATTACTACAATCTGACCGTATTTGAATGGGTGACCAATGAACTGGGCTCGCAAGGGACGGTCTGTGGTGGTGGCCGCTATGACGGTTTGGTCGAGCAGCTGGGTGGCAAGCCGACAGCTGCTTGCGGCTTCGGCATGGGGGTCGAGCGCTTGCTGCTGCTGTTGGAGGCACAACGCATCACCCCGCCGGTAGAGCGGCCCGATGTCTATCTGGTACACCAAGGCACCAACATCGGTAGCTATGTGATGCAGACAGCAGAAATGCTGCGCGAACAAGGATTGAAGGTGATCTTGCATGGTGGGCAGGCCAGCTTCAAATCTCAGATGAAAAAAGCCGATGCATCCGGCGCGCGCTTTGCAGCCATCATTGGTGAGAATGAAGCGATATCGAAAACAGTATCGATCAAACCCCTTTTGGGTGAAGGGGCTCAACAGATCGTCGAACAATCACAGGCTGTCAGCCTGATCAAGCAATAATTTGAATGAAAAGGGCAAACAAACATGGCCTATGATTTGCAAGAGCAAGAACAGCTGGATTCCCTCAAGTCATTTTGGAAGCAATATGGCGGAATGATCATGGCTGTCACCAGCGCAGCCATTATCGCCTTGGTGGCCAGCCAAGCTTGGCGCCACTATCAGGACAGTCGTGCCCAAGCAGCTTCAACGGAATATACCGCGCTGGAACAGGCATTACAGAAAAACGACCAAGCCAAAGCCAAGGAATTCTCAGGCAGGCTGGCAAGCGAATACAGCAAGACCCCCTATGCTGCCAGGGCGGCTTTGCTGGAGGCCAAGCAAGCCTTTGACAAGGATGATCTGAAGACCGCTACGGCCAAGCTGAGCTGGGTAGTCGAGAATGCTGTCGAGCCTGAGATCAAAGACGTGGCCCGTCTGCGTCTGGCTGCAGTGCAGTTGGATCAAAAGCAGTTTGATGCTGCGCTGAAGGCACTGGATGCTGCTCCTGTGGATGCATTCTCCTCCCAGTTTGCGGAAATGAAGGGTGATGTGCTGTTGGCGCAAGGCAAGAAGGCCGATGCGGCCAAGGCCTATCAACACGCACTGAACAAACTTGAGAAGACTGCGCCTGGTTATCAACTGGTTCAGATGAAGTTGGATGCACTTGGAGATGTCAAGTGATCATCAAACGTCTTGTGTCGGCCAGTTTGGTTGCTGGCCTGTTGGCGGCCTGTGCCAGCACAGATAACGCCCCCGAGCCAGCCAAGCTGACGCAGATCACCGATTACGCGCAGGCAAAAGTGGTGTGGCACCAAGATATCGGCAACGCCGAGGATTTTGTCTTCCGGCCTGCCATCGACAGTGACAAAGTTTTTGTTGCCGAGCGTGCTGGTCGCGTGACGGTATTTGATCTCAAAACCGGTAAGCAGCTTGCAAGCTGGAAGACCTCCGGCCCATTGTCTGCTGGCGTCGCTGCTGCGCAGGGCGTAGTGGCGGTGGCGAGTGAAAAAGGCCAGCTATATTTATATGACGATACGGGCGCGCTGCGCTGGCAAACCCCGGCGGGGACGGAAGTCGTCGCTACGCCAGTCATTGCCGGTGACGCAGTGGTCGTCCATGCCAGCAATGGTGACGTGGCGGCCTTCTCTATTGAAGATGGCAAGCGACGTTGGATCTTCCAACGCGCCATCCCGGCATTGACGCTCCGAAACACTGCACCTGTTGCAGCATCTGGCAGCATTCTGTATGCCGGCCTGCCGGCGGGTAAGTTGGTTGCGCTCCGGCGTGATGATGGAAATGTGCTGTGGGATGCTGTTGTCGCGCAGCCTAAAGGCGCAACAGAACTGGAACGGATTTCCGACGTCACCAGCGTACCGGTCATCGACAGTGATGTGGTCTGTGCGGTTGCCTTCCAAGGTAAGGTCACCTGCTTTGATGCCAGCAACGGTAACCCTGGCTGGAGTCGGGATGTTTCCAGTTCGGTTGGGTTGGCGGCGGATGGCACCAAGGTGTATGTCACGGACGATACTGGTTCGGTATTGGCCTATGAAAAACGTTCTGGCCGTAACTTGTGGAAACAAGCCAAGTTGTTTGCACGTGACGTGTCCGCACCAGCTGTGATCGGGCGCTTCGTGATCGTTGGCGACTTGGAAGGTTACGTCCATTTCCTGTCCGCAGAAGACGGGTCATTCCTGACCCGTATCAAGACGGATGGTTCTGCAATTCGAACTGCACCTGTGGTGGTTGGCGATCAGGTGATCGTACAGACTGAGCGTGGCGGTATCTTTGCACTATTTGCAAACTGACGGAGGGCGGTAATGAAACCGACAGTAGTATTGGTTGGGCGGCCCAATGTTGGCAAGTCAACATTGTTCAATCGCCTGACCCGCTCACGCGATGCGATCGTGGCCGATATGCCCGGCCTGACCCGAGACCGCCATTATGGCCATGGCCGTGTTGGCGACAAGCCTTATCTGGTGGTGGATACCGGGGGGTTCGAGCCCGTGGTGAAAGAGGGCATCTTGCATGAGATGGCCAAGCAGACATTACAAGCGGTGGATGAGGCCGATGTGGTCGTGTTCATTGTGGATGGTCGTACCGGCTTGACCGCACAGGACAAGGTGATTGCCGACAAATTGCGCCGCAGTGGTCGGTCTGTCCATCTCGTGGTCAACAAAGCCGAGGGTATGAATCGTGGCAGCGTCACGGCGGAGTTCCATGAACTTGGCCTGGGCGAGCCGGTGGCTATCTCCGCTTCGCATGGCGAGGGCGTGCGGGAATTGATGGAACTGGTGCTGGCCGATCTGCCCGATGTCACGGAAGAAGAAGGCAAGAAACCGACACACCCGAAATTTGCCATTGTAGGGCGCCCAAATGTCGGCAAATCGACCTTGGTGAACAGCATCTTGGGTGAAGAACGAGTGATCGCCTTCGATCTGCCCGGTACCACCCGCGACAGCATCTATATCGATTTTGAGCGTAGTGGCAAGCAATACACCATCATTGATACCGCAGGCATCCGGCGTCGTGGCAAGGTGAAAGAAGCCATCGAAAAATTTTCGGTCATCAAGACACTGCAATCAGCGGAAGATGCCAACGTGGTGGTATTGGTGTTGGATGCACAGCAGGAGATCTCCGACCAGGATGCGGGCATTGCGGGCTTCATTTTGGAAAGTGGGCGGGCGCTGGTGGTGGCGGTGAACAAGTGGGATGGCCTGGATGACTATCGCCGTGACCGGATCAAGCATGATCTGGATCGTAAGCTGAAATTCCTTGGTTTTGCCAAATTCCACTTCATTTCCGCCCTGCATGGCAAGGGCGTGGGTGCATTGCTGCAATCCATTGACGAAGCCTACTCGGCTGCCATGGCAAACCTGTCCACACCAAAGCTGACACGCGTACTGTTGGCAGCCGTGCAGAAGCAGGCGCCACCCAGAAAGGGCCCGGTTCGTCCAAAGATGCGTTATGCCCACCAAGGGGGAATGAATCCACCGATCGTGGTGGTGCACGGCAGCGGTCTGGACGAAATTCCAGAAAGTTATGTTCGATACTTGGAACATACTTTCGTAGAAGTGTTCAAACTGCAAGGTACACCATTACGTGTGCAGTTCAAGCAATCGCATAACCCATTTGCAGATAAGGGCTGATGCTGGTTGTGTTGTATGCGGCTCGCCACTGGTGGGTACCTGACATGGTGCATGGCCGATGGTCTTGCGTATCGGATGGTTTACCCGCTGGCATGATTGCTCATACGGCGGGTTGACCGGAAAAATGGTGCCATTGGCATTGAATTTCCATCCAATGGCCCCATGTTTAGGCAGTAACTCGAGGTTGTCCAGCTGTTTGCAGTCCTGTTTCAACGCTTATCAGCATGAAATCGGTCAGATATCAGGTGACTTGGGTGCCAATCCAATAATGTTTTATTGCATTGGCATCACTTCGAACATCGTCAGGTTGATTTCGCTGTAAACCGTTACTAGGCATGTTTGTTATGCATTTGTAATGGCCTGTTTTCTGGCTTTTCGCTTGAAATTGCAGTAAAGTTGACAAGGATAAGAACTTCTACATTACTCAGCGGAGTGAAGAATGAGCAATAAAGGGCAAATGCTACAAGACCCGTTTTTGAATATTTTGCGAAAAGAGCATGTACCCGTTTCCATTTATTTGGTGAATGGGATCAAGCTGCAAGGCCAGATTGAATCATTCGACCAGTATGTTGTGTTGTTGAAAAACACAGTGACCCAGATGGTATATAAACATGCCATCTCGACAGTCGTTCCGGCCCGCTCAGTCAGCATTCCGTACGAACAGCCTGCGCACAACGCAGACGCTTGATTTTTACAGCTCCACCCGCATATTGAAAAAGCACATTGCGTTGCAATGTGCTTTTCTGCGTCTAAACCTCGTAAAGAGAACTGAAATCAGTGTTTGACCGTCATCAGGGCGGCGATGAAGCCGTGCTTGTCTGCCTCGACTTTGGCGATGCAGATTTCGAAGATAGCTTGCTGGAGTTGAAAGAGCTTGCAGCGAGTGCTGGCATTGCTACATTGGCCGTTATACAAGGCAGGCGCTCCAGGCCGGACCCAGCATTGTTCGCCGGATCTGGCAAGGTGGACGAGATTGCAGAGGCTGTTCGTGCGCATGGCGCGCAGATTGTCATTTTCAATCACCAGCTTTCACCGGCGCAGGAACGTAACCTGGAGCGAAAAATTCAGTGCCGTGTGGTTGATCGTACCTCGCTGATCCTGGATATTTTTGCACAGCGGGCCCGCAGCCACGAAGGCAAGCTGCAAGTCGAGCTGGCGCAGCTGGAGCACCTCTCGACCCGTTTGGTCCGAGGGTGGACACACCTTGAGCGGCAAAAGGGCGGGATTGGTCTACGTGGCCCAGGCGAAACACAATTGGAAACCGACCGACGGTTGCTTGGGAAACGCGTCAAGACATTGAAGGACAAGTTGGCGACTTTGCAACGCCAGCGCCAGGTGCAACGCAAAGGGCGCGATCGCGCAGGCACCGTATCTGTTTCGATCGTAGGCTACACCAATGCTGGCAAGAGCACCCTGTTCAATGCCTTGACCAAGGCCAAAGCCTACGCAGCGGATCAGCTTTTTGCTACGCTGGATACAACCAGCCGCAAACTGTTTCTGGATGCCCAGCATAGTGTCATCTTGTCCGATACTGTCGGTTTTGTCAGGCAACTGCCACACACCTTGGTTGAAGCATTCCGTGCAACGCTGGAAGAAACCATCCGGGCTGACCTATTGCTGCATGTGGTGGATTCGAATCAGGAATCACGTGACCGGCAGATGGAAGAGGTCAATAAAGTGCTTCAGGAGATCGGGGCGGATACGATTCCGCAGCTGATCATATGGAACAAGATAGACCTGAAGGGGGTCTCACCAACGGTGGAGCGAGATGAGTATGGTAGAATCTCCGCCGTTCGCCTGAGTGCGCGCACCGGCGAGGGGTTGGACCTGCTGCGTGGTGCAATCATGGAATTCATCCAGGCGCAACACGCCGATCAGGGCTCCACAGCCAATGATGCAAACGCATCGGAATACCAACAACACCGGATCTAACTAGATGGCGCAAAACGACCCACAATGGGGCAAGCGTGGAAACGACGGCCCCCCGGACCTCGACGAACTGATCAAGAAAATGACTGCAAGACTTTCTGGTATGTTTGGTGGTAAGCCAAATGGCCAGCCGCCCACCTCCGGCGGCGGGAAAGTATTCGCTGGCGGTGCTGGCCTCATTGGTGGCGTGGTCGCCGCACTCTGGCTGGCCAGCGGTTTCTATTCCATCGATCCTAGTGAGCATGCTGTGATCACCCGCTTTGGCAAGGCGGTGGACGAAGTGGCTGATGCCGGTCTGCATTGGCGCTGGCCTTATCCCATCGAACGCCACGAAGTCGTGAATATGTCAGGAATCCGCGCTGTGGAGGTGGGGCACCGTGGCGGTGGGCGGACCAAAGTGCCAGAAGAGGCGCTGATGGTCACGGGTGACCAGAACATCATCGATGTCCAGTTCGCAGTACAGTATCAGGTGGAGAACGCATCCAACTTCCTGTTCAGCAATGCTTTCATCGATCCGGATGGCAAGGATCTGGTATTGCAGGTTGCCGAATCCGCCATCCGCGAGGTGGTCGGTCGGAACAAGATCGATTTCACGTTGAACGAAGGGCGTGCCACCATCGCTCGTGATACAGAGGTGCTGATGGCTGCCATGCTGAAACGTTATAAGTCTGGCATCCGCATCACCAGCGTACAGATGCGCAATGCGCAACCGCCCGAGCAGGTACAGGCCGCGTTTGACGACGCGAACAAGGCAGGGCAGGACAAAGACCGCCTGAAGAGCGAGGGCGAGGCCTACGCAAATGATGTGGTGCCAAAGGCGAGGGGTCTGGCAGCACGCCTGCAGGAAGAGGCCATTGCGCATCGCCAACGGGTGGTATCGACCGCTGAGGGTGATGTCAGTCGATTCAATCAGATCTATGCCGAATACAAGAAAGCGCCTGCAGTCACCCGAGAGCGCATGTATATCGACATGATGCAACAGGTCATGACCAATACCAGCAAGGTGGTGGTGGATCAGAAGGGCGGTAGCAATCTACTGTACCTACCGTTGGACAAATTGATGCAGATGAATAACCCGGCATCCCTACCCGCCACGTCATCGCCAACGTCATCTGGCACCGACAATCTGCAGCGTTCGCCAGTTGAGGTGATGACCCAGCCGGTTGATTTGGGACGCGGTCGTGGTCGTGAACGAGAAGGGCGCTAATCATGGAAAACAATAACAAACTGTTGCCCACATTGGCTTTGGGCCTGCTCATATTGATGCTCGCATGGAGCAGTGCGTTCCGTGTCGATCAACGTAAATATGCGATGGTGTTCCAATTCGGTGAGGTCACCAAGGTGGTCGATAAACCCGGTTTGTATTTCCGGGCCCCCTTATTGGAAAACGTCCGCTACTTTGACAAGCGCATCTTGACGATCGATGCGGAAGAACCAGATCGCTTCCAGACCCAGGAAAAGAAGAATGTTCTGGTGGACAGCTTCATCAAATGGCGAATCGCCAACGTCGAGAAATTCTTCAAGACTTTCCGTGGACAAGAGAGCGTGGCTGCCGACCGGTTGCGGCAGATTGTGTATGGCGGTTTGCGTGATGAGATCGGCAAGCTGACCGTGGCCGAGATCATCTCTGGCAGACGTTCCAGTGTCATCGAGTCATTGATGGCACGCACCAATGCGGAAGTGGCGGAATATGGTGTTCAGGTGGTGGATGTGCGCCTGAAGCGGGTGGATTTCCCTGCCAACATCTCCGGTGCGGTGTATGACCGGATGCAGGCAGAGCGTAAGCGGGTGGCGAATGAGCTGCGTTCCGAGGGCTCGGCAGAGGCGGAGAAGATTCGCGCTGATGCTGATCGTCAGCGTGAGGTGATTTTGGCCCAGGCCTACAAGCAGGCTCAGGAAGTGAAAGGTGAAGGGGACGCCAAGGCAGCTGGGATCTACGCAGAAGCCTACAACCAGAACCCGGAATTCTATTCTTTCTATCGGAGCCTGGAGGCTTATAAGCAAAGCTTCCGCAACAAGAGCGATGTGATGGTGCTGGACCCTAGCTCTGATTTCTTCAAATACCTGAAAAACCCGGGTAAAGGAGCAAGCAAATAATGTGGCAGACCCTCTTGCCAGCACTGGCCTTGATGCTGGTGCTGGAGGGGCTGCTGCCACTTTTGTTGCCCAAAGTCTGGCGGGAGACGTTCTCCCGCCTGATTACCTTCAGTGATGGTCAATTGCGCTTCGTCGGCTTGGTTTCGATCCTGGCGGGCATGCTGCTGATGGCGACACTGGTCTGAATTGATTGCCTAATCTTGAGAGTGCTGCCTATGCATCGCTGGTTGCTGCCCGAGTACATTGCCGACATCTTGCCTGCCGAAGCAAGATTGGTGGAGGAAAAACGTCGCCGTGTGCTCGATCTGTTCCATAGCTGTGGTTACGATTTGGTCAGTACCCCGCTGATTGAGTATACCGAGTCATTGATCAGTGAAGGTGATCATGACCTGGATATGCGTACTTTCAAATTGGTGGACCAACTCAGTGGCCGTCAACTGGGGTTGCGAGCCGATATCGCGCCCCAGGTCGCCAGGCTGGATGCCCATTTGCTGAACAAGCAAGGTGCGGTCAGGCTTTGTTATGCCGGTAGCGTGGTCAGCACCGTTCCCAGCAGCCTGCTGGGTAGCCGTGAGCAACTGCAGGTCGGAGCTGAAATCTATGGGCACGGCGGGATCGAGGCGGATCTGGAGGTCATGACGCTGTTGTTGGATTGCTTGGCTTTGCTGGGCTTGCAGCAGGTGCAGCTGGATATTGGCCATGTCGGCGTCTATCGTTCATTGGTGGCACATTTCGGCTTGGATTCCTCACAAGAGCAGGCTCTGTTCACCGCCTACCAGAGCAAGGACGTGGCTGAGCTGGCTGATCTGACCAAGGGCCTGCCTGACCAGGCACGCGAGGCGTTCCTGGCACTGGCTTCGCTCAATGGCGGGCGAGATGTGGTGGGTGAGGCGCGTGCAGCTCTGCCGAATCTGCCCGGTATCGCCAAGGCGCTGGATGATCTGGATCGGGTGATGGTCGAATTGGAGTCGATTGGCGCACAGGGCGCAATCGATTTGGTGGAACTTCGTGCAGCCCATTATCATAACGGCTTGGTGTTTGCGGCATATGCAGAAGGCTGGCCTAATGCCATTGCCTGGGGTGGGCGCTATGACAACGTTGGCAAGCAGTTCGGGCGTGCCCGTCCGGCAACGGGTTTCAGTTTCGATCTCCGGGAGCTGACCCGCAAACTGGCATTGGGCAGCGCCCAGAAGGCCATTCTGGCCCCCTATGCGCCGGAAGATCCTGCTTTGTATCAGGTGATCCGTGCATTGCGGACCAATAACGAGATTGTGGTAATCAGTCTGCCAGGGCATGAAGCCCATGTGGCGGAGTTAAATGTAGACCGTGAGCTTCAAAAGCGTGACGGTGTGTGGCAGGTCGTTCCCTTCGGCCAGTGCAAATGAAACAAGAGGTTGTTATGTCAAGAAACGTCGTGGTGATTGGCACCCAGTGGGGTGACGAAGGTAAAGGAAAAATCGTCGATTGGCTGACCGATCATGCCGAAGGGGTTGTCCGCTTCCAGGGCGGCCACAATGCTGGCCATACCTTGGTCATCGGTGGCAAGAAGACCGTACTACGCCTGATCCCCTCCGGCATCCTGCGTGAAGGAGTCAAGTGCTTCATCGGGAACGGTGTTGTGCTGTCGCCCGAGGCGCTGTTGAAGGAAATCGGTGAGTTGCAAGATGCAGGGGTGGATGTCAAGTCCCGCCTGACTATTTCCGAGGCCTGCCCGCTGATCCTGCCGCATCATGTGGCGATTGATCAGGCGCGCGAAGCCGCCAAAGGTGAGGGCAAGATCGGCACCACAGGCCGTGGCATCGGCCCCGCCTATGAGGACAAGGTGGCGCGCCGCGCGATTCGCGTGCAAGATCTGTTCTTCCGTGAGCGTTTCGCGGCCAAGCTGGGCGAGGTACTGGATTACCATAACTTCGTGCTGAAGCATTATTTCAAAGCCCCCACCGTCGATTTCCAACAGACACTCGAACAGACCTTACTATTGGCCGAGCAGATCCGCCCGATGGTCGGAGATGTCTCCCGTATCCTGGCGGATATGCACAAGGCCGGTAAGAACATGCTGTTCGAAGGCGCGCAGGGTACGTTGCTGGATGTTGACCATGGCACCTATCCATTCGTGACCTCATCCAATTGCGTTGCCGGGGCGGCCTCGCCTGGTGCGGGCGTTGCACCGCAGATGTTGCAATATGTGCTGGGTTTGACCAAAGCTTATACCACGCGTGTCGGCTCAGGCCCATTCCCAACAGAGCTGTTCGATGACATTGGTGCGGGGTTGGCCAAGCGTGGCAATGAATTTGGGTCCGTCACTGGTCGCCCACGCCGCTGTGGCTGGTTTGATGCGGCTGCGCTGAAGCGCTCCATCCAGGTGAATGGGGTGTCTGGCCTCTGTGTGACCAAGCTGGATGTCATGGATGGAATGGAGCATATCAAGCTCTGCACGGGTTATGTGATTGACGGTAAGCCGACAGACATCCTGCCGGTTGGCGCGGAAGAGCTGGCAGGCTGCCAGCCTATCTATGAGGAAATGCCCGGCTGGAACGAAAGCACGGTTGGGATCAAGCGCTACGAAGATCTGCCAGCCAATGCCAAGCATTATCTGAAACGGATCGAGGAAGTATGCGGTGCGCCGGTCGATATCATTTCGACAGGTCCGGATCGTGAGGAAACCATTGTGTTGCGACACCCTTATCTGGTGTAAAGCGGCAGATGGTGCCAGGACGGGCGGCTTGCCGCCCGTTTTTCTTTTGTGGACGAGATTCGTTAAGAAGCGGGAAAGCGTGGCCGTGCAAGATATCGATGCGGATGGCTTGAGTACAACGCAGCTGGGAGAGCTGAGCCTCTGCCCATGTGTGTTCGAGGACGAGCATGTGCTGATCGTCAACAAGGCGCCTGGTGTGGATTTTCATCGGCATGAAGACGAGCCTTCGTTGATTGATCGGGTCCGGGCACAGCATCCAGCCACGACATTATTGACAGTGCACCGGCTCGATAAGGTGACATCGGGCCTGGTGGTGTTCGCCAAGCACCCAGAGGTGGCCAGCGAGCTGGGGCGCCGGTTCGAAGCGGGAGAGATCGAAAAATTCTATCTCGCGCTGGCGAATCGGCCCCCGCGCAAGAAGCAGGGGTTGATCAAAGGGGACATGATCAAGGCGAGAGGTGGGGCTTGGCGCTTGTCGACAACCTACGAGCACCCTGCCATCACCCAGTTTTTCAGTTATTCATTGCAGCCTGGGTTACGGCTGTTCTTGCTGCGTCCCCGCACTGGGCGGACGCATCAGTTGCGTGTGGCGATGAAAGCGTTAGGCGCACCGATTTTGGGTGATGCGCTGTATGGTGGCGAGTGTGCTGGGGTGGATCGGACCTATCTGCATGCCTTCTGCCTGCGCTTCGCTCTGTTGGGAAAGGCGTATCAGATCGTATGTTGGCCAGATCAGGGCAGGCTGTTTCAGGTCACTCCGCTGGACGAATTGGCGTCATTGCATGAGCCATGGCTGTTACCATGGCCTCAGTGTTAGGTTTCGGCGTTATGTAAGGCACCCGTCAGCGCCGGTGCGATGAAGCGGCTCTGACGGGTGCATTTGTGTCAGGCGAACCAGTTGATCCAGCCATCCAGTCCGACATGGGTAAGGGCGTACTGAGCCTGCTGCCGCACGATGGGTTTGGCGTGGAAGGCAATGCCCAATCCAGCCTGTGCCAGCATCTTCAGGTCATTGGCCCCGTCACCCATCGCCACGACCTGATCCGTTTGCAATCCCAGCTCGGTGCGAACACGCATCAGCCAGTCAGCTTTGGCCTGGGCGTCCAGAATATCGCCAATCAGGCGTCCGGTGAGCTTGCCGGACTCGACTTCCAATGTGTTGGCATGCGCATAGGTGAGCCCCAGCCGGGCCTGCAGGCGCGCGGTAAAAAAGGTGAAGCCCCCAGACACCAGCATCGACTTCAAACCGGCTGCGTGGGCTTTCTGCAGCATGCGCTCCGCACCGGGTGTCAGCTGTAGACGCTCTGAATAGACGCGCTCCAGAGCGCTTTCGTCCAGCCCGGCCAATAATGCAACCCGCTCTCGCAGCGATTGACTGAAATCCAGCTCGCCACGCATGGAGCGCTCGGTGATGGCCGCCACTTGGTCCTTGATACCTTGCATGTCGGCGATTTCATCGATGCATTCGATGGTGATCAGGGTGGAGTCCATGTCCATCACCACCAGTCCAAAATCCGTCAGTTTGCGGCCCAGGGGGATGAAGGCGAAGTCATAACCGGCCTCTTCGCAAAAAGCGGCGACATCGGCCTTGCTGGCCGGGTCCGCCTGCAGCAAGCGGAAGGCCTGGTGGCGGGCATCTGGCAGGGCAATGGCTTCGATGGCATGTGCCTGGGTCAGGTGGGCCAGATGTTTCAGATCGGGTGTGGCGATATCCGGGGCTTGGACGACGAGTTTATACATGACAACAATCCTTGAAATCAGGCCAGCGCCTTGAAGAAATCTTTGATCAGTCTGATCCGTGGCGCCAGCTCCGGCAGTTTGGCCTCGATTTTGAGCTTTTCCGGCCCGGCCAGCTTGTATTGGCGATTGCTTTGGATCAGCTGAATGATCTTCATCGGATCGATCGGCGGATTGGGGGTGAATTGCACGTGGATGGTCTGCTCGGTTGCGTCGATCTGTTTGATGCCCAACGGTTTGCCTGCCAGGCGTAAGCGGTGGCATTCCAGTAAGGTCTTGGCGGGCTCGGGGGGCAGGCCAAAGCGATCGATCAGCTCCTGATGCATTTCATCCAGCTCTTCAGCGGTGTCGCAATTGGCCAGCCGCTTGTAGATGACCAGCCGCTCGTGCACATCGGGGCAGTAATCATTAGGTAGCAGGGTGGGGGCGTGCAGGTTGATCTCGGTGGTGACGCCAAGGGGCTGGTTCAAGTCGGGTTCGATCCCCTTCTTCAGTGCCTTGACAGCTTCGTTCAGCATGGCGCTATAGAGGTTGAAGCCGATCTCCTGCATCTCGCCAGATTGTGAGTCGCCCAAGACCTCGCCCGCGCCGCGAATCTCCAGGTCGTGCATGGCCAGATAAAAGCCTGATCCCAGCTCCTCCATCATCTGGATGGCTTCCAGGCGCTTCTTGGCCTGGGCGGTGACGGCAGATTCGTCCAGGGTCAGCAGGTAAGCATATGCCTGGTGGTGCGAGCGGCCTACCCGGCCCCGCAGTTGGTGCAGCTGGGCCAGCCCGAAACGATCAGCGCGATTGATGACGATGGTGTTGGCATTGGGGATGTCGATGCCGGTTTCCACAATGGTGGTGCACAACAGGATGTTGAAACGCTGTGCATGGAAGTCACGCATGACGGCTTCCAGCTCACGTTCGCGAAGCTGGCCGTGAGCAATGCCGATGCGCGCCTCAGGCAGCAGCTTCTCCAGCTTCTCCCGCATGTTCTCGATGGTTTCGACTTCATTGTGCAGGAAGAACACCTGGCCGCCACGCTTGAGCTCGCGCAATACTGCTTCACGAATGATGCCATCGTCAGTGCGGGATACGAAGGTCTTGATGGCCAGCCGTTTCTGTGGGGCGGTGGCGATCACCGAGAAATCACGGATGCCCTCCAGCGACATGGCCAATGTGCGGGGTATCGGGGTGG
This sequence comes from Chitinivorax tropicus, assembly GCF_014202905.1. Lineage (NCBI taxonomy): Bacteria > Pseudomonadati > Pseudomonadota > Betaproteobacteria > Chitinivorax > Chitinivorax tropicus. Next base: position 48,826 of record NZ_JACHHY010000020.1, read on the forward strand.
CGGTCAGCGTCAGCACATCGACCTCGGCGCGTAGTGCTTTCAGTTGCTCTTTGTGGCGCACACCAAAGCGGTGTTCCTCGTCGATGATCACCAGGCCGAGATTCTTGAATTGCACATCGGGCTGCACCAGTTTGTGGGTGCCGATTACGATGTCGATGGCGCCTTCTGCCAAGCCTTTCAGGGCAGCGTTGACTTCCTTGCCGGTGCGAAAACGCGATAGCTCGGCAATCTTGACAGGCCAATCGGCAAAGCGGTCACTGAAATTCTGGAAATGCTGCTCAGCCAGCAAGGTGGTTGGCACCAATACGGCTACCTGTTTGCCGCCCATTACTGCCACAAAGGCCGCACGCAATGCCACCTCAGTCTTGCCAAACCCGACATCGCCACACACCAGGCGATCCATTGGCTGGCCGCTGATCATGTCTTTGATGACTGCGGTGATGGCTGCCAGCTGATCCGGCGTTTCCTCAAAGCCAAAGCTGTCGGCAAAGGCTTGATAGTCGTGCTCGTCCAGCTCGAATGCATGGCCTTCACGGGCTGCGCGCTGAGCGTATAGATTCAGTAACTCGGCGGCGGTGTCCCGCACCTGCTGGGCAGCCTTGCGCTTGGCCTTTTCCCATTGCCCACTCCCGAGTTTGTGCAGAGGGGCATCCTCCTGCGCTGCGCCACTGTAGCGGCTGATCACATACAGATGTGAAACAGGTACGTACAGCTTGTCGCTACCGGCATATTCCAGCAGCAGGAATTCATCCTCACCATTGCCGAGATCCAGGTTGACCAAGCCCATATAGCGACCGATACCATGTTGCTCGTGCACGACTGGATCACCGATCTTGACTTCGGACAGGTCCCGCAACAAGGTGTCTGAGGCAGGTTTGCGGCTTTGGCGGCTTTCCCGGCTGCGTGCCACGTGTGCATACAGCTCGGATTCTGTGATGAGAGCAGTGCCATCGCCCAGAATGAAGCCGGTCTGCACTGGGCCGACAGCCAGGCAAAATGGCTGTTTCGCAGCAAGAAATGCAGACCAGTCCTCCAGTAGGGTAGGCTTAAGGCCATATTCGGCCAGATAGCCGGCCATGGTTTCACGACGACCCAGTGATTCCGCCAGGATCAGAACCCGTCCATCGTGGCTGTGTAGAAAGTCTTCCAGCCTGCTCAATGGGTTATCAGCACGACGATCGACCTGAATGGCAGGTAATGGTTGGCTGAGTGCACTCTCTGCTGGTGCGTCTGGCTTCACTTCCAGCCTTGCGTATGGCTTCAGTGCGGCAAACAGTTCATCGACACTTTGAAATAGCCGCTGCGGTGGCAGTAAAGGCCGTTGGCGGTCGCCCGCCAGCAAATTGTAGCGAGACTGGGTATCCTGCCAGAATCGCTCCGCAGCGCGGTGGACATCATGATGGGCCACCACAGTGATGGTATCTGGCAGGTAGTCGAACAGTGTCGCGGTGTGTTCAAAGAACAGTGGCAGGTAATATTCGATACCTGCAGGAGACATACCATTGCCAATGTCTTTATAGAGCTGTGAACGAGATGGATCGCCCTCAAACTGCTCCCGGAAATGGCGGCGGAATGTTGTCCTGCCTTGCTCATCCAGCGGGAATTCGCGGGCGGGCAGCAGGCGTACCTCTTTGACAGGATAGATACTGCGCTGGGTGTCTACGTCAAAGGTGCGGATGGTTTCGATTTCGTCATCGAACAGGTCCAGCCGATAGGGTAAGGTAGAGCCCATCGGGAACAGGTCGATCAGGCCGCCTCGCACACTGTATTCACCGGGGCTGTAGACCTGAGTGACATGCTGGTAGCCAGCCAGCGTCATCTGGCCACGCAGTTGGTCAAGATCGATTTTTTCCTTGGTTTTCAGAAAAAAAGTATGCGCAGCCAGAAACTCGACGGGGGGCAGCCGCTGCATGGCGGTGCCTGTTGGCACGATCAGGACGTCGAATGCACCTTGTCTTACCTGCCACAACGTGGCCAGCCGCTCTGAAATCAGGTCTTGGTGGGGCGAGAAATGGTCGTATGGCAGCGTTTCCCAGTCTGGCAACAACAGCACCTGCTTGTCAGGCGAGAAGAATCGCAGCTCATCCAACAGCCTTAGTGCATGCTGACTGGTTTCTGTCAGAATCAGGGTGGGCGCCGCCTGCAGCGCCTGCAATTGGGCCAGATACCAAGCATCCGAGCTGCCCGCCAGCAAGGGCGCAGCGCTACGAAGACCGGGTTTCAGCGAAGGAGCTTGAAAACGCATCGACGTACAAACCATTCACGGGAAACCGCGAATTATACCAGCCAGCCATGAAACAGCGCAGCGTGGTTGTAGGCTCGTAGGGGCGTTTCCCCCAAGAGCGCATGCCGCGCTACTTGGTTGCCCGGTCTTTGTCGACGTCTTTGTCTTTCTCGCCTTTGTTGTTTTTGGCATCCACCGCCAGCTTGTCGATGTCAGCCTGCTGTAGGCGACGTGCGCCGTTGAAACGTTCCCGCCAGTATTTTTCTTTGATATTGACGACCTGCACGCCGCCGCCGGAGCTGGGTGCATGGATGAACCGGTCATCACCGAGATAGATGCCCACATGGGAGAATTTACGTTTCAATGTGTTGAAAAAGACCAGATCGCCCGGCTTCAGCTCCTCTTGGTCGATGTTTTCCCCAAGTTTGCTGATGGCCATGGCGTTATGTGGTAACGCCATCTGCAGCGATTTTCCAAAAACATATCGAACCAATCCGGAACAATCCAGCCCGGTTTCCGGCGATTTCCCGCCAAATTTATAGGTAACGCCCATCAAGGCCAATGCCTGAAGGACAAGATCCTGTGTCTTGATATCCGTAGCGGCGGGCTTGGCGGCATTGCTGCCATCCGCTGATTTACTGGTCTCCAGTTTGGGTTTGGGCTTGCCGGTTTCAGCGCTTGCTGATGCGCTGGTGGCAGCGCTGGGCTCCGAGGTGGGCTCTGCATGTACCGGCATGATCAGGGCGCCGAAAAATAGCGCCAACAAGATAGGCAGACTTTTCATAAGGTCGAACTCTACCCCATGCTAGGCGCTTGTGCCATACATCCCGTATGTTTCATGGGCCAATTCAACCAGGCACCACATCATTTTCAGAGGTGAATTCATCCGGATGTTGCGTGGTAGTAGATGTGAGTACGATATATATGCATGCCGCTGTGCCATTGCTCGTGATGTGAGCACAAGCTGTATGGCAGGCTGTGCCTTCCCGTATGATGTTGGCTATATTCCAACCGATAACAATCAGGTATTAGCATGCTCAGGGAAACCTTCAGCGTCTTGCGCGACCTGCCGCGCGTACGTGAAATCAGTGCTGTATTTGTCCGCAACGGTTTGGGCGATCTTGTCCATCGGCTGGGCATTCCGGCCATGTTCGAGCGGGCGGGCCAGATTCTGCATGTGCCAGTGGAGCCCGGCGATGAACCCATCCCAGCGCCGGTACGTGTTCGGCTGGCATTTGAGGCATTAGGCCCCACCTTCGTCAAGCTGGGGCAGGTTTTGGCAACGCGGGTGGATGTATTTCCACAGGATTGGATCACCGAATTTGAGAAGCTGCAGACCAATGTCCCCGGCATCCCGTTCGAGCAGTTGGAGGCTGATCTGCAGAAAGCCATCGGTATGCCGCTGGATCAAGTATTCCGCCAGCTTGATCGAACCCCTATCGGCGCGGCTTCCATTGCGCAGGTCCATCGGGCAACCTTATTCACCGGTGAGGAGGTCATCCTCAAGATCCGACGGCCAGGCATCATTTCCAAAATAGAAGCCGATCTTCGGATTCTGCATCATATCGCTGCCTTGGTGGAGTTCGAATGGCCCGATTTGAGGCGCTATCACCCTGTATCCATCGTCGAGCAATTTTCCCGATCCTTGCACCGCGAGCTTGATCTCAGTGTCGAGGCGCGTAATGTGGATCGATTCCGCCGCAATTTCGAATGCGACCCTCGGATCGTCGTACCTGGCATCCATTGGGAGTGGACAAGCGAGATCGTCAATGTCCAGGAATACATTGATGGCATACCGGGCAACGAGCTGAAAAGAGTCGATCAGTCTGGGCTGGATCGCAAGGAACTAGCTGCAATTGGCGCCGATGCCGTGCTGAAGATGATACTGATCGATGGCTATTTCCACGCCGATCCCCACCCTGGCAACGTGTTTTATCTGGAAGGGGGACGAATCGCTTTCATCGATTTCGGCATGGTTGGGCGCTTGCCGCATTACCGACGCGATCAGATCGTTGATCTGCTGGCGGCATTGGCCAATCGGGATGAGCAAGGCATCTTGGACGTCATCTTGGACTGGAGTGGTGATGTGGTCATTGACGAGGAGAAGCTGGCCGCCGATATCGCCGATTTCATCTTCGACTATGAGTATCTGCCGTTGAAAGACATCCGGATCGGTGCCTTGTTGAACCATATGATCAGTATCATGCGCGAACACACCATCGCATTGCCGCCCGATCTGACTTTACTGTTCAAGGCGTTGATCACGCTGGAGGGATTGGGCCGGCAGCTGGACCCGGAATTCGAGATGGTCGCGCATATGACCCCTTTCGTGCGAGAGGTGGTCATCGATCGTTATCGACCTTCCAGTCTGCTCCGGCGGATCAAGCACGAAGCCGCAGACACACTCAAGCTGCTATCGAGCGCACCGCGTGACATTGGCAAACTACTGAAGGAGATCCGCCGAGGAAAGGTCAAGATCGATTTCGATCTCAAACGTCTCGACCACTTTGGTATCCAGCTCAATCGTGCGGCCAACCGCTTGACACTTGGCATTGTGACCGGATGCTTGATCATTGCCTCCGCCATCGTGATGACAGTGCCCTCTGGCCCCCGCCTGTGGGGGATGTCCATGTTTGGCTTCATGGGCTTTTTTATCGCATTTCTCAACAGTATCTGGATCATTTTCTCAATCTGGCGATCCGCCAAGGATTGATCAGAAAAAACAAGCCGTTTGACGTATGAAACAATACGCTTATCGCACATGGGTTGTCTTGCCCCTGCACGCGAAATACCATCAGACTTAACCAAAGTTAGGAGAAATCGATATGCATTTTCGAAACCAAGGCTTCACATTGATCGAGCTGATGATTGCCGTGGCTATTATCGCCATTCTCTCTGCTATCGCAGTGCCCAGTTACACCGACTACGTCAGGCGAGGCAAGCTTGTCGAAGCCCACTCCATGCTTGCCGATTTCCGGGTGAAAATGGAAGTCTACTATCAGGACAACCGTAGCTACGCCAATGGCGCTGCTTGCGGCTATTCCGTGTCGAATGGCAAGTCATTTTCCGTTGGCTGCGTTCCGTCCAATAATGGTCAATCATATATCGCTACCGCAAGCAATCTGGCATCTAAGGGGCTGGGTGGTGCGGGGGATTTCGAATTTACCGTAAATGAGAAAAACGAACAGGCTACCACCAAATTTTACGGTGCCCCACCTAGCCCCGCAGCAGCCTGTTGGCTGACCAAGAAGGGCGCAACATGTTAACCCGGGATCGTGGCTTCACGATTCTGGAGCTGATGATCACGATCGCCATCGTATCCATCGTGACCATGATCGCCCTGCCCGAAGCGTCCGTATGGCTGGCAAATTCGAAGACCAGAACCATTGCGGAAGGCTATATGAATGGTCTGCAAATCGCTCGTAATGAGGCGATTAAGCGAAATATCCCCATCCAGTTTGAAATTCAAAATACTGGGGGGTGGACTGTTTCAGTGGTCAGTACGAATGAAGTGGTACAGAAAAGTGTGACCGGTACATCTGCATCCATTAAGTTCAGCGTAATAGCCAAAGATAACAAAACGAAGGTGATTTATAACGGCCTGGGCGCATTGGTTGATTCTGGAAACGCCATTCAGGAACTTGATTTTTCACCAACGTCGATTTCCACTGGGAAATCGACTCCGGTTCGGGTGGTTATCTCCAATCCCAGTGGTTCTGTGAAAATGTGCTTGCCATCATCCGCCTTGCCAACTGGAGATCCTCGTAAATGTTAACCCAATTTTCAAATTCAATGCCGAAATATCAGCATGGTGCCATGCTGCTGGAGGGGTTGATTGCCATTTTGATTTTCTCATTTGGCTTGCTGGCAATTGTTGGATTGCAAGGGCAGGCAGTGCGAGATGTTTCAGATGCTCGTGGCCGTATTGATGCTACTTATGTAATGAATCGGATTGTTGGTGAGCTTTGGTTGAAAGATCCTAAGAATCTGAAAGATCAAAATACAGATTACGATGATGCATCAACTGATATTGGTAAATTAGCCATTTCACTTCCAAATGGCAAAGCAAATGTTAAGGTTAGCAATAAGATTGTCACAGTGACATTAACTTGGAAGCCTCCGGCGGCAAAAGATCCTAACAAGCTTGTAACGGTAACAGCTGTCAACGAAGCATTGAAATCGGGGGCGTGATGAGTAATCTAATCCAATCTACTATCCCATCAAAACAGCATGGTTTTGGGTTAATGGAGGTACTAATTGCATTAATTTTAGGACTCTTGACTACCCTTGTGATTAGCCAAGTTACTGGAGCTTTTGAGGGCCAGAAGCGGTCCACCATGTCTGGCGGGGATGCGCAAACAACAGGCGCTACAGCATTGTATTTCATTGAACGAGACATGCGGAATGCAGGTTATGGTTTTGCCATTCCTGCCGTAATGGGTTGCGATATCAAGGGTAATTACAATGGAACCGCATTCAACTGGAAGTTGGCGCCTGTTCAAATAACAGATGGATCGGCAACTGGGTCAAGTAGCCTTGATGAGCTGACCATATTTGGGAGTAGCCGGGCCGAGTTTAGTTTACCCATGACGGCTAAGGGTGAAGTAGTGCCAAATGGGCTCGTGAAAGTTGATTCAGCCTTTGGTGTTACAAATAATGATCTTTTGGTCGTATGGGGTGCGGCAAGACCAAATTGTACTTTGATTCAGGCGACTAAGGTTTGCGATTCCAATGCGATTGCAAAAGATGCAGCATGCAAAACTCTTCCGGCCAATCCATCTGGAAAGCCTGATTTCCATATTTTTCAAGATACGGCCAGTAAGTGGAATGCATCTGTGAGCCAAGCCTTTCCGGCAGGAAATTTCCTAAGGGGCGCGGTGCTTTTTAATCTTGGGAGTATTCAGCGTATTACCTATAAGGTAAATAATTCCTCCTTGCTTAGAAGTGAATATGATTCATCGACGAATACGAATGTAGACCGGGTCATCATGGATCATGTTGTGAACCTGCAAGCACGATATGGGTTTGATACCAACGGGGATGGTGTCATCGATAATTGGAGTGTGAGTACTCCAAGTTCTGCGGCGATATGGCAGACACTCGGTGCCATCCGAATTGTGGTTGTGGCGCGTAGTAATCAATACGAGCAGAAGGTCGTTACAGGCATGGCCCCTTTGTCTCCCTGGCCAACATGGTCAGATGGAGCTGCAATCGATGTGAATTTTGATGCTGATGCTGAGCATTATAGGTATCGGACATTTGAAACGGTAATTCCCTTGCGGAATCGGATATGGGGGCTCCCATGAATCGCAATTTTCGTTTTAGTAAGCATAAACAGCGTGGTGTAGTGCTTTTTTTTGCCCTAATCGCCTTGATTGCAATTACGCTAGCAGCGCTGAGTTTAATGCGCAGTCGAGATAACGCTGTGGTTATTGCAGGTAATCTTGCCTTTCGACAGGCAGCTGTGGCCGGCGCGGATTTGGCATTGGAAAAGGCGCGAGACTGGATTATGGCTAATGCCGTTGATGATATTGGTACGGGGTTGAATACCAGTAAGCCTGATAGTGGTTATTATTCTAGTGCTGTCATTGACTTGGGGGGGGGGCAGCTGACCAAGCTTTTGGATGTGACGGCAAGTATTACGCCTAGCCAGTCTGCTGATAATGTCAATTGGGATGGTAAAGGGACAGGTTTGAAAGCCTTTGCTGTTCCCCAGGATGCATATGCACAAGCTGTCAGTCAAAACTATGCATATATTATTCGGCGCTTGTGCAATAAGGAAAATTTACCTGTACAAGGTCTCGGTCAGGAGTGTGCTGTTTATTCCACAAAGGGTTCCTCTGATTCTAAAACAGATCAGAGTCAGGGTAATATGAATTTATCTGGTAGTATTTCTGGATACTATCAGGTCACTGTTCGGGTAACAGGTCCAAAAAATACAGTTAGCTATGTGCAAACCGTCATAATGCTTTGATTTCGGAATAAATACCGCCTGTCGAACTGGGTGAAATAGGTTAAGGAGTCGTTATTGTGAAGCTAAGTGAAAATTTCAAAATAGCTTATTTGTCATTGGCGGTATCTATGATTGGTGGAAGTGCTGTTGCAGCTGTTGTACTTCCAGATAAGCCTATCTTCGATCCGCAGCAACCGAAGCCAAATATATTTTTCATTTTGGATGATTCGGGAAGTATGGCGTCCGATTTTATGCCGGATGATATAGGAGGGCTTACTAATTTCGTCAAATCTAATGTGCAATGTAATTCCATTGCATTTGACCCAAATTTTAAATATGTTGATTTTATTCCTGTTAAAGTTGATGGTACAAAATATGCAATTCCAAATTTTAATGCAGCGCCTATAGATGGATATAATCCTTTAAGCTCAACAATGAATCTGGCTGGTCAGATGTATGCGGTCAGAAAAGATGGAAATACCACGGCGACTAATTGTTTGCGCGCTGATTCGTATGATGGTGTGGTGATTGATAATTCCTCTAGTCAGGATGTGAAAAATAACTATGCTGTTTGGTTTTCCTTTTATAGGACTCGGATGTCCATGATGAAATCCAGCGTTGGTTTGGCATTCGATAAATTGGATGAAAATCAACGGGTTGGATTTAGTACGATTCGGTATTTGGCTAGCTCTGGTGCTGATTTAAACGAAAGAAATACTGGATTCCTCGGCCTGAGAGAGTTTGGTGAAAAATCTGTGGGTTATGGCAGCGCACCTGGCGACTTCCGAAAGGAATGGTTTAAGCGATTATACCAGAGTGTGCCAGGGGGAGGGACGCCACTCAGAGTTTCCTTGGAAAAAATCGGTAAAATGTATGCTGGGCAAATTATTCCTAGCTCAGGTGATCCTTTGCCTCAAAAGCAATGGTGTAGGCGTAATTATACTATTCTGTCAACAGATGGTCTTTGGAATAGTGATAATGTCAGCTATGACACAGATAGTAACGCACCAAGACCATTGAAGGATGATAATAGACAGGCAAATACTTTGGCAGATGTTGCCTATTATTACTACATAAATGATTTACGCCCGGGCACTGCTTATCCAAATTCATTGAGTGAAAGTCAGAGCGACCCTGCTAAGCATCAGCATATGGTAACTTTTACAATTGGCTTAGGGGTAAATGGCTTATTAAAATTTGTTCCAGACTATAAAACCAATACAAATGCTGCTGTCAGTGATTATGTTGGCCTTCAAAATGGTACCAAATCTTGGCCGAAGGTTATCGAAAATGGCATTTCTACGGTTGATGATCTTTGGCATGCTGCGGTGAATGGCTATGGGCAATATTTTAGTGCGAAAAAGCCAAGCGATATTGTAGATGGACTAAGTCAAGCTTTACGGAATATCAACAATCCAAGTCGGGCTGGTTCCGGCATAAGCTTTCCTTCTCCTGATCTAACTTCTGGCAGGACGGATGTATATGTTGGTGGCTATGTTCCAGGCTGGTGGTCAGGAGAGGTTTCAAGGCTTGAGGTTGATCCGGCAACGGGAATAGTGGGCACGGTGCCAACTTGGAAGGCTTCGGAGAAGTTCGGTTTGTATACAGATCGTAAAATTTATACCTATGATCCGACTAAGAGCTTGGATAAAAAACGATTGTTTCAGTGGAGTAACCTAACTCCAGCAGAGCAGGATTTTTTCAAGGTAAGCAGCCTTTCCCAGTGTCAAGGTGCAACAGCTTACCCTGCATGTAAAGACCCTCAGAACAATGGAGAAGATTTAGTTGACTTTCTGCGGGGCGATAAGAAGCTGCAGAACAGCGGAGATACTGCCACTCTTTTTAGGGAGCGGCAGCATATGCTGGGTGATATCGTAGGTTCTCGCCCTATTTATTTAAAAGAGTCATTGTTTGCTTATACGGGGGGGGCGTTTGCAAATCGAGAGCCTAGGGTAATTGTAGGTGCAAATGATGGTATGCTCCATGCTTTTGACGCTTCTGATGATAAGACTAAATGGGGTAAGGAGATTTGGGCTTATGTACCAGGGCTTGTCCTGAAAGATATGTACAAGTTGGCTGATGTAAATTATCAACATCAATTTTATGCGGATGGTGAGCCAACAATTGTTGATTTTTTTGATTCTAGCTGGAAGACCCTTCTGGTGTCTGGTTTGAACAAGGGTGGGAAAGGCTACTATGCTATTGATATCTCTGATGCAAACGATCCTAAACCGTTGTGGGAATATACCGATTCAGAGATGGGATACACATACGGTCGCCCCATTGTGACAAAATTGAGTAATGATCAATGGGTTGTGATCTTTACATCTGGCTATAATGCAACAGCAGATAAGCTTGTTGTCTTGGATGCAAAGAGTGGAAGTGTGGTAAAAACCATTAAAACCGGGTCGGCTGCAGGGTTGGCTAAGATTTCAGCTTGGATTGATGATTTTGATGCTGATAATAAGGCTAAGTTTGTCTACGGCGGTGATCTGAATGGCGTGATGTGGCGTTTTGATTTGGATTCTGGTGCGGCAAGTAAATTAATTGATCTTGGTCCTGGTCAGCCTATTACTGCTAAGCCAGAGCTTGCGGAGGTAAATGGAAAGCGTGTTGTTTATTTTGGAAGCGGACAAATACTAACGACAAATGATTTGTTGGTTACTGCCAATAAATATGGCTTGTATGGCGTTGCGGATAAGGATGCTACTGCTTCAATAAGTGATTTGGAATCAATGGTTGTTGATGCCAGCACAGGAAAAGTAACCGGCAATCCTTTGGATTGGGTGGTGAAGAGTGGCTTTGTTGCACGATTGCCAAATGGTGGTGAGCGTTCCAATATTGATCCAAAAATTGCTGCTGGGAAGGTGGTTTATTGGACCAATACGCCTACCGACTTTGAGGCGGAATCTTGTAGTGGAAATGGTGTGACTCGTCTATATGTCTTGGATTTCAAGAAGGGTACGGGAAGCACCACAACTGTTGCTGAGGAGCTTTCGGTTGGTGGTACGATTGTTATGACATCAACAGGGAAATTGAAAGATATATCAAGAAGACCCTCTGGATCAACTGATACGGTTGACGGTGGTGAGCCTATGAGCGGTGGTAAAGGTCGTCGCGTAACTTGGCGCGAGGTTGTTTCTCAGTAGGTAAAATTTTCATCAATGAAAAGCCCAGTGTTGTTCTGCTGGGCTTTTACTTTTTGTTGTAGAAATCTTAACAGATGCGTTGCTGTGTAATATGGAGCCGGGCATTTTACTTGCTAGGCCGCCTATGCTGTAATGCGAAACTGGTTTTCTGACGCGGTCTCAAGCGCCTTGGCTTTGTGAATTGTTTTATGTGATGGTGTTATGTACAAATATCTTGAAGAGTTTGTTGGCAATACGCCGTTGGTGAGGTTGAAGCGTTTGCCTGGCGATACTACCAACGTCATTTTGGTCAAGCTGGAGGGGAATAATCCTGCGGGCTCGGTCAAGGATCGGCCAGCTTTGTCGATGATCCGGCATGCTGAGGCGAGAGGGCAGATCAGGCCTGGGGATACTTTGATCGAGGCGACCAGTGGGAATACCGGTATTGCGTTGGCCATGGCTGCGGCGATGATGGGTTATCGCATGGTGTTGATCATGCCGGAGCACCTGTCGATTGAGCGTCGTCAGGCCATGCGGGCATATGGGGCGGAGTTGATCCTGGTATCCAAAGCAAGTGGGATGGAAGGCGCACGCGATTTGGCTGTGCAAATGGTGCAGGAAGGGAAAGGTCTGATGCTGGATCAGTTTGCCAATCCTGATAATCCTTTGGCCCACTACGAGGGGACGGGGCCTGAGATCTGGCGTGATACGCAAGGGCAGATTACTCATTTTGTCAGTAGCATGGGAACAACTGGCACTATCATGGGAACCGGGCGTTTTTTGAAGGAAAAAAACGCTACGGTGCAAATCGTTGGGGTGCAGCCTTGTGATGGCGCGCAGATTCCAGGCATCAGGAAATGGCCTGCTGAATACGTACCTGCTATTTGTGATTGGCGGCAGATCGATCAGGTGATGGAGGTAACACAGGAGGAGGCGGAAGACATGACCCGTAGACTGGCTTGCGAGGAGGGAATTTTTGCAGGCGTGTCTTCAGGTGGTGCTCTGGCGGCGGCGTTGCGTCTGTCTGAGCAACTTCAGAATGCGACGATTGTCTCGATTGTATGTGATCGCGGTGATCGTTATCTTTCAACGGGCATCTTCCCGGCCTGAGCTGCTGCTGGCGCGACTGATTCAACCTCTGGTGATTTTGCTTGTGTCATGGGGTGCTGTTTGTGAAATGACCATGTAATGGTCAGTCGATGTCTGGTAATGCCTTGCATTCTTGGTATCACGGCGTGTCAATGTGATGCGTCTGCTATCAGCTGGCCAGCAGGTGCTGGCCTGGTAAGCACATTGAGGCGTTGTAGATACGGTTGATTGCTGTTGTCGAGGCTGTGTCAACACGGCCATCATCTTTATATGGCGCCTGGTGGCGCCATTGCTTTGTCAGTGACTGGGGTGAGTGGGAAATGAGTGTATTGGCGGAATGGCTGGGGATGTTGGCTGCGGTATGCACTACTGGGGCGTTTGTACCGCAGGTGCTGCATGTCTGGCGGCGAAAATCAGCCCAAGATATCTCATTTGGTATGTATTTCATCTTGGTGGTTGGGATTGTGTTGTGGTTGATTTACGGTATTTTGATCGTAGCCTGGCCAGTCATTTTGGCCAATGGTGCGACATTGATCCTGGCATTGGCGATTCTGGTGATGAAGGTTCGATATGATCGTGTACCGAAGCGGTAATCGTATTGGACGGTGTTCAGACAATGGGCCTGACCCGAACGGCAATGATGACCAGCGAACTGCCTGTGATGGTTTCGGCTGGAAATGTCCCTTTATGAATTAATCTGGCCATCCAACTGACCATTCCCTATTCGTTTGCCCATCACTCAAAGCATTGTCCTTCGCCGCGATAGGTGGGCCACTCATCTACGATCTGCCCTTGGCGCACAACAAGCAGGGTATTGAAGCGCTCGCACAACTCACCTGCTTTGGCGTGGCGGAAGATGGCTGGGTCGCCGGGCTTGAGTGCGGCGGCGGTTTTGCCGAATAAGGGGGTCTGCACTTCGCCTGCGCCTTCGTTCGGGTGATATTGCAATCCCTCGGGGGAGTAGGGTTGCGGAAGTTTGTGAGCACTCACTGAGCCAGAGGCAATATAGCCGCCACCTAGGCAGGTGATCGATTCAGCATGTTGCTTGCGGGCGACTTCCAGGGCAAAGAATAGCGCAGGGGTGTGTCGGAATGTCTGGTAGTGGTCAAACAACGCCGGTTGATAGAATCCCGATCCGATGGCGACATCGGTGATGTGGGGCTCAAGGATGGTGCTTTCCACGCTGCCTGTGCCGCCGCCATTGACAAATCGCAGCTCGGCCCCCGATTGCTGCAGTGCCGCGATCATTGCGGCCCGTCGTGTGGCAATCTTGGGGATTGCCCAGCGTTTCAATGCTCGGATCAGCTGGTTCTCCAGGTTTTTGCCTGGGGTATTATCCCCGACGCCAGCAATCTGTGCTTCGTATCCCATGGCCCCATCCAACCGTAAGGATGGAAAGCGGGGGAGTGATCGGAAGAGCGCCTGTACTTTATCTGGACTGTCCAGCGGGGAGCGGAATACGCCAAAGCGTAAGCCTGGCAGGTTGAAAGAGAGATCCAGGTCAAAGGCGATGGGTAGGGTGCACCGCTGTGCTGCGGCCAGGTGCTGCAATGCCGACAATTGCGCCTCATCATCGGCCATCAGTGTGATGCGTGCGCCTTGTTTCACCGCCAGGCAAACCTTTTGGATGCCATCGGTGTTGATTGTCGGGTAGGCGACGAGTAAATCGTCGAAGCCCTGGCTGGCCAACCAGGCAGCTTCTTCGGCGCTGTAACACAGCAAGCCCTGCAAGGGGACACCGGACTGTTGGATATGGCGGATGACCGACGTGCAACGAATGGATTTGGTAGCGATGCGGATCGGCTTGCCATTTGCACGGCGGGCCAGTGCTTGGATGTTTTGATCCAGCGCATCCAGATCGAGAATGGCGGCGGGGAGCCGTTGACCCCGTAGCAGTACCTGCCAGGCGGTGTATGCGCGTTGTGCCATGACCGTCTGGCAGGCTGTATCCGTGTCCGCGCGAGCTGCCTTGTGCTGGGGTGCCATGACCTGTTCTTGCAGGGTATTGGTACTCATCTTGCGTCCTGCAATGGGTTATCGCTGGTCGGGGTGGCGCCACAACTTGGCGGCCAAGCTCTCAATGCCTAGGCCGGCTTTTGCAAACCGAATCAAATTCAGCAACCCTTGGCTGTACAGGCCAGTAGTCAGCTGCTCGAACAGCCGATACTTGGTTGGGGTGTATGGATACCAATTGGCTTCGATCTTGCTGCTCATCTTCTCCTGCATGACCGATTTCATATTGCAGAATTGATGTAACCCGTAACGCCCCTTGAATCGCCCAATCCCCGAGTCGCGTGTGCCGCCAAACGGAAGGTGGTGATTGCCCTCGGTCACCATGACATTGTTGATGGACACGTTGCCCGTGATCAGCGCGCGAGCCACTCGCTCAGCCCTGGCCAAATCTTTACTCCAAACAGAAGCGGACAAGCCAAAACTGGAGTCGTTGGCCAATGCGATGGCCTCTTGTTCATCTTTGAAACGGAAGATAGGAATCACTGGGCCAAAGATCTCCTCTTGATTGATCCGCATGGCGTGGGTAGTGCCTTCCAGAATGATGGGCGGGATGGATCGGCTCTGGCCATCCCACTGATTGCCGGTCAGGCGCTTGGCGCCGTGCCGCTCTGCATCCTCGACCAGCTCACGGACAATGGCGGTCTGCCGGTCGCTGATCATGGGGCCCATGTCGTCTCCTGCTTCGGTGCCAACCCGGATCTGCATGGCGCGCTCGACCAGCTTGGCTTTGAACTGATCGTAAATCCGGTCATGGATGTATAGCCGCTCGACCGATGTGCAAGACTGACCGCTGTTGGTCAGCCCGCCCCACAATGCGCCCGCCACCGATCGCTCCAGATCGGCATCCTCGAACACCAGCATCGGGTCTTTGCCACCCAGCTCCAGCTCGACTGGCGTCAATTGTGCGGCAGCTTTGACGGCGATTTTCCGGCCCGTTGAAACCGAGCCGGTGAAAAAGATCTTATCTGGTTTGCCCTCTACCAATTGGTTGCCCACCTGGCCATCGCCATATACCACCTGTACCCAGTCTGGCTGAAAGCCTGCCTGCAGCAACAGGCTCTCGATCAAGCCGGTGAGTGGGGTGAGTTCAGATGGCTTGAAAAGAGTGGCGTTGCCAGTCACGAATGAGATGGCAATCGGGTCCATGGCCTGGGTAAACGGATAGTTCCAAGGTGCGACGACCAGCACCGTGCCCAGTGGCTCATAACAGATGCGGGAATGCTTGCCCATCATTGAGATGGAGGTTGGCACCTTTTCATCGGCCAGCAGCTTTTCTGCGTTCTTGAGCAGAAAATCCAGCCCGTCGCATACGGTGAATATCTCACCTACCAAGGCATCAAATTTGCACTTGCCGCTTTCTTTCACCACCTGCTGCACAATGTCTTCGCGACGTTCGAGCAGGATTGTCTTCAGGCGTGCGATGTAGGCCAGCCGTTCCCGGACGGACAGCGCACGGATGGAGCGCTGGGCAGTGCGCGCGCGCCGATAGGCATCGGTGACCAGATTGCTTGCCTGAGCGGCTTTCAGCGGGTTGGCCAGATCGATTAACTCAGTCATGTCGTTATCTCCAGGAAGTTCGGTGCTGATTGCGGCATCCCACTGTATGGCTTCTCGAATCAGTGGCCCGCTGATAGGGTGGGTCATGCCGTAGTAGAGGCTGTAGCACAGGCCGGCCAGGCCGACATCCAATTGCCGAAGTAGCCCGAGCTGAGGATGCGTGCCCAGGCTGGCGCGATGGCCAAGCTTCAACAGTCTATCGAGCAGGGTGTCGGGCAGCCAATACAGCAGACTCAAGAGCTGCTTGAGATCGCGCAGGTCTTGTGGGTGCATGCCATGGGCAACCCGGTCGAATTCACTGCCTACGCCGGATGCCGAAAAATTGGGCATGCCTAACCCACCGGGGCAGAGCCGATCACCCACTCTGTTCAGTGCAGACAGCTGCTTTGAATTCAGAAAACGGCTGGTGCCTGTCGGTGTCATCAAGGTGTTGGTTTCGGTCAGGCTGGGGAGTGAGTTGCCCATGTCACGCGGCCTCCAGGATTGCCTGGGCTGCCATCCGGCCCAAGGCCATGATAGTCAGCGACGGGTTGATGCCCGGTGCGTTGGGGAACAGGCTGGAGTCGGCAACATGGATACGCTGACTGCCAAACAGCCTGAAATCATGACCCACGCAGCCAGCGCTGGCTTGCTCGGCCAGCCTGACACCGCCCATCAGATGCAGCCCGATCCCTAGGCGCCCATCCATGATCTGCTCCGCACCGGTGCGCTCGAAAATCTGATATACCGCAGCCTTGCCTGCGGCTGCACGTTGCTTGTCTTCATGATTCAGGGTCTTGTCGATCCGCGCCCGGCCATTTCGTTGCAGGCGGATCTGTCCGGGCTCGGTATCGCGAATTGCTACCTCAATGCTGGCAAGGTGGGTGATGTTCTGCATCATGGCTTGATGTGCCACGCCATGCTGGGGTAGCAGCAATGCCGTGCCAATAGGGGGGGCAAAGACGTTTTCCAGCTTGAATCCTTGCTTGCGAAAATGTGGGTCGGCTGACTTATAGGACTGCAATGGCCCTCGCTGTGCATTCACAGGCTCGCGGTAGCGTGCGAAATACATGTACTGAGGGTGGCTGTAGAAATGTCGCCCCAGCATCGGCAGCCGCTCGCCAAACCCGGCGCGCAGCAGCAGCGTGGTGGTGCCAATGGCGTTGGCGGCCAGGATCAGGCGCTGGCCGTGGAAATGAATGACCGAGCCATTGGCATGCCGGCATGCAAGCGTCACACCCTGTGTGGATTCCTCGATATGCATCACCTCGCAGCTATGGATAAGCTGACAGCCTGCCTTGAGTGCCCGTTTCAGCGAGGTCAGCGGCGTGCTTTGCTTGCTGTCCAGTCGGCAGCCATACAGGCATTCAATGCAATCGTTACCCGCCTCATGATGGCAGCCACTCTGGGCGCGGGTGAGCGGGGCGTAGTGAAATCCACATTGCTCGAAACCCGCCTTGAAGATGTCGGCATTGCGGTTGGCGAATGCAACGGGCACCGTCTGCACGGACAAAGCTGATTTGGCAGCGGCATACCATGGCTGCATGGCAGCGAGCGAAAAGGCGGGAAAGCCGCTCGCCGCTCGCCAGCTATCCAGCGCATCATCATCAAATTCGTCCAGCAAGGCCTGATTCACGATCGAACCGCCACCGACGACCTTGGGGCGGAGCAAGGCCAGCGTCGCATCGCTATTCAGCTCCAGCCCGCCGTGCCAGAAGAGTTGGGTGTTGCCATCCAGCTCACAACGTGGATAGGTTCGGCGTGAAAAGTAATGGCCAGCCTCGATGACCAGGCATTTCAGGCCGGCCTCGGAGAGCTGCGCAGCAACATTGGAGCCGCCGATGCCTGCGCCCACGACGATAGCATCGTACTGATTTGCATGTGACATGTCAGGAACTCAAGGTGCTTGATCTTGTCGATAATAACATTGTTTTTATTTGCTACAACTTATTGTTTGGTGTCATTCATGACATCGCACATCAGATTGTATGTCAATCAAAAAAACTTCTATATCAAATGTATGTGAAGAATTAATATAAACGTATCGAGCGTCTGTAACGTTGTTCGATTTAATAACAAAAATGAAGGAGAGATGGATGTCTATTAAAATAAAGTGCTTGTGTGGCTTGCTGATGGCATGGGGTGGCGCAGCAGCTGCTGCTGGCTTTGCCTTGCAAGAGCAATTCGCTGCAGATATTGGGCTGGGTTTCGCGCAGGGGGTGAATGCGACAGGCGCACTGGCGGCTGCGAATAACCCGGCAGGCATGGTGGCCCTCAAGGCAAAGCCCGAATGGATGCTGGCCGCCAGCCTGATCGACCTGCAAGCCCGGTTCCGCCCGGAATCCAGCACCACTCATCTGTTTGACCGGGCCACCGGGCAAGTAGGTGTCATCGATAACATCGCTGGCATGCCCGTTGGCGAGCTGCGTGATGTGGGTGGGTCGGATGGCGGTCAGGCGGGGGGGCGTGGGTTGCTGCCTGCGGTGGCCATGGCTTGGCCAGTAGCGCCGGACTGGGTAGCTGGTTTGTCCGTGACAGCTCCCTACGGCGCCGCAACAGACTTTGAAGATGGCTGGGTGGGCCGCTATACCGCACTCAAGACACAGATGAGTGCGATCAATCTGCACCCGAGCATCGCTTGGCGGGCAAATGATCAATGGTCTTTCGGGGCGGGGTTGAATGCCATACGGATGGATGCCGAAATCTCGAAAGCTACCGACTTTCGCTATGAGGCGGATATCGCAGGGGCATTGCTGAGTAATACCGTACCCGTGCTGGATGGCAAAGCCACCATGAAAGGCAAGGGCTGGGGTTATGGTGTGGATCTGGGCATGCAATATCGACCCACCCCTGACAGCCAGCTGGGCGTGGTCTGGCGCTCAGCGGTCACACCTAAGTTGACAGGGGATTATCGGGTCGATATACCGCCCCTGTATACGCAGCTGGCATCTGGCTTGGGCCTCTCGCTGGCATCGGAAGTGCAGCGTGCCGAAGCGAAAGTCAAGCTGCCAGCCAGCTTGGCGTTGTCCTGGCGGCAAGGGTTGGGCGCGACGACCTTGTTTGGCACCTATCGTCGAACCTTCTGGTCACGCTTTGATGAGCTGCGTATCCGTGTTGACAATACACCAGATCAAGTCCAGGTCGAAAAGTGGCGCGATGCTGACATGTTTGCCATTGGTGCGCAGTACCGCTATAGCGATGCCCTGGCGCTGAATGCCGGGCTGACACTGGATCGCACCCCTGTGCCCAGCGCCCAGTACCGGCACCCGAGCGTGCCCGATGCGGACCGTACTTGGTTGACCTGTGGGCTGACCTATCAAACAAACGGGTGGGGGCGGGTCGATGTCTCCTTTGCCTGGGCCAAGATGAAAAAGGGTAGGGTAGACTATACCGATACCGCATTTAATCGCGCCGACTACCCATTTTTCAATGCAGATCAGCATTTCCAGGTCAAAGGTGACTTTGACCTCGACATGAAAATGCTCGCAATCCAGTACAATACAACGTTCTGATCGGGTATCAGGCCATTCTGGCCAATAAGAAATATCGCTGCCTGATTGCACCAAATGGGTGCATCAGGACATCGTAAAGCAACGAAAATCTCTTTTTGGCGCCCTTGTGGTGCCATTTTTTTAATTCAAATGTCATTGTGCATGTAAAATGGAGGAAAATATTTGTCATGATCCGAGAGGCTGTAAAGTGACCATTGCCGAACGTAAGCTACGAGAACGTGAAATCCTCCGCGAGAAGATTCTGGATGCCACTCGCAATCTATACATGGAAAAGGGCTATGATGGATTGACCATGCGCGCCATTGCGGCGCGCATCGACTATTCAACCACCATCCTCTATTCCTTCTTCAAGGACAAAGACGCGCTGCTGCGAGCACTGACAGACGCTGATTTCGCCCTGTTGACCCGACAGCTTGCGGAGGGGGACGACGCAACCCTGGCCGCGACAGAGCGGCTGAAGCGGGTGGGGCGTCGCTTCATGCAATTCGCGATCGAGCGACCAGACCAATATCGGATGTTGTTTGTCGATCCGATCCCCCCTTATGCACCAGAAGAAGCGGGCAATGAGCGTGGTAACCCCACCCAGGACGCTTATGCCTTCGCCCACATGCTGGTGGAGCAGCTTCAACAGGAGAGCGCTGGCATGCAGATCAACCCGCATGCCGTGGTGCAGCTTTTCTGGGGCATGTTGCATGGCCTGATCGGTTTAAGGCTGTCGATGAAAGATGAGCCTTGGGTCGAGTGGCAGCCGCTCGACCAATTGGTCGAGTCAGGAATGGACGCCTTGCTATATGGTTTCATGCCTCGCTGATACGCGCTTGTCCGCAAAGGCTGGTGTGCGAAAAAAAGTGGGGTGGTAGCCTGCACTGGATTGGCCCGGGCTGGTCAAATACGATAAGAAACAGTTTGCACAGCATGGCTGATCGCCAAAGGAGCGAACGGATGCGTATCCCACCATTGCCCGTGGTCACCCAGCCACAGCAGTCCGGCTTGAGCGTCGCCGCAACGGCGTCGGTTTCACCCGCAGCACCCACTGCGCCGCGCACACTCCCCCCGTTGGTCTTCCGCCCCGCGACGGCACCCATCCCACCCTACCATCTGCCTGCCAAGCCACGGCCAGAGCGGCGTGCAGGACAGGATCGACGCCAACACTGCCGCCGTCATCAGCCCCTGCCGGTACTGCTCGATCCCCGACGCTGGGGGATCGCCGGCAACGTAGCCGACGATCAGATGATCCTGTCGATCATGTAGATGAGTGGGCTTAGCTGACGCCAGGAACCCTGGCAACACTCACAATGCCCGGATGTCGGCTGTATCCATGCCATGGGGCGGCGGCTACGGATTCCGAAGCTGGGTTACACTTCATTTGAAAAAGTGAGATGTTGGCAGTTGCCCGATGGCGCATTGCAACGGGTGGTGCCGTCATATAAAGGCATAAAGATAAAATGAGGAGAGAAATGACAGAGCAGACCAGCAGCCAGTCTTCCGGCACGACCTGGTTCGTCGGGGCCAGCTTTGGCCAAGCCGACGATCAAAGCGCCCGCTTCCTCGAAGAAGGCATCTGGGAGATCAACAGCCCCAGCCAGAAGGAGCAAGCCCTGGTGCGCTCCATGCGGCCTGGTGAGCGCATTGCCATCAAAGCTGCGTATGTGCGCAAGCAAGGTCTGCCCTTTGACAATCGCCAGCAGGCGGTGTCGGTCATGAGCATCAAGGCCATCGGCGTCATCACCGAAAACCCACAGGACGGTGAGCGCGTCAAGGTGCGGTGGCAGCCCGCCGTTGGGGTGCGCGAGTGGTACTTCTACACCTACCGCCCCACTATTTGGCGCGTCGTGCCCGGCGAATGGAGTGCAGACGCTCTGATCGCCTTTGCGTTTGACGGCAAGCCACAAGACATCGAGCGATTCTGTAACGCGCCGTACTGGATGGATCGCTTCGGCACCCTGAGTGCACCGTATTGGATCGATCGCCTCAGCACCCTGTTCCAGTGGGCGGACTTCTATGAGGCTGTCTCGAAGAAGTTGCTGGCCTACGCAGGCAACCGCACCCCGCTCATCCAGGGCATCCACCAGATTGCGCAGCGCGTTCAAGGCCTGGGCTATCTGCAAGACAAATTCCCAGATGGAAGCAGCGGCCCACTGCAGGACATCTGCCCGTTCACGGTGATGGGCATGTTCAACCGAGGCATGACGGACGCCAACCGCAAGCTGATTGCGGCAGAGCTGGCGAAGCTACTGGGCGTCACCGTGCCTGTGCCCGCGACGTTCGAGGGTATCCCCGTGCTGAACAACCAGCGCTCCTGGTTCTTCCGCTACGCTGACAAGCGAGGCGCCGGAGACATTGATGCCTTGTGGCGTGTCTTTGTGGCGGCGCAGGCGCTGGTTGAAGACGATGGGCCAGGCATTCGCGATGAGTTCATCGAGGCTTACGACGCTGCCACCCAGGTCTGGGGTGTGGCGTGGAATCTGTCCGCTGGCTTGTATTGGACTGCTCCGTGGGAATTCCCAACGTTGGACAGCCAGTCACGCCACTACATCCAGAAGCGTCTCGGCCTAGCGATTACCACGCCCGCCCCACAAGTGCCTTGTGATGCGGTCACGTATTTGCAACTGGCCGACGACTTGCGCACGCGGTTTGCGGAGGACGACTACCCAGTGCACAGCTTCCCGGAATTGTCGCTGGCATCGTGGCAGTTCAAGGATGCAACGCCCACCCCTCAGGAGGAGGATGCCACGCTCGACGTGCCCGACAATGACGCTGGCGACGAGGTTGAGGCCCTGGTCGTCCAGTCGCAGACGCCTATCGTTCCGTACACGCTCGACGACATCATTCGTGATGGTTGCTTCCTGAGTGAGCCGGAAATCGAGCTGATGCTGGATCGGCTGCGCACCAAGAAGAACCTGATCCTGCAGGGGCCTCCCGGCACCGGCAAGACCTGGCTGGCCAAACGCTTGGCTTTTGCCTTGATGGGGCAGAAGGACGAGAGCAAGGTCAGAGCTGTCCAGTTCCACCCAAATCTTTCATATGAAGACTTCGTGCGCGGCTGGCGGCCTACTGGCGAGGGCAAGCTGACGCTGGCTGATGGCGTCTTCATGGAGGTCATCACGGCGGCGAAAAAGGAGCCTGCAGCCAAATTCGTCGTCGTCATCGAGGAGATCAACCGAGGCAATCCGGCCCAGGTGTTCGGTGAATTGCTGACGCTGCTGGAGGCCGGCAAGCGCACCCCCAGCGAGGCGTTGGAGCTGTGCTACCCGGATGCGGACGGGGTGCGTCGGCCTGTTCACATTCCCGAGAACCTTCATGTGATCGGCACTATGAATATCGCGGATCGGTCGTTGGCATTGGTTGATCTGGCGTTACGGCGCCGCTTTGCATTTGCAGCCCTTGAGCCTCGCCTCGGGCCAGTCTGGCGGAACTGGGTCGTGTCAGCTTGCGGTGTGGATGAAATGCTCGCGTCAGACATCGAGCGACGCATGGCCGAGCTGAATGAGCAGATTGCAGCGGATGCGCGCTTGGGCAAGCAGTTCCGGATCGGTCATAGCTATGTCACGCCCGTGCATCGCTTGGAGCCTGGTCGTACTCAGATATGGTTCCAGCAGGTCGTGGAAACGGAGATCGGCCCTCTGCTGGAAGAGTATTGGTTTGATTCCTCTGAGGAGGCACGTCAAGCCACCGCACGGTTGCTGCAGGGCTGGTGATGGGTCTGATTGTGCCACCGGTTTCCGCTGAATCAGGCTTCACGACCGGATTCGTGGGGCGCATTCCTGTCCGAAACCTGTGGCTGTTGATGCTGTATGCGTCCGACCTGTTTCGGCCTGGCGGCATCGCCCATGTGGCGGTCGAAGAAAGCCCAGATGAGTTGCCCGACCTGGTGGCAGAACTTTTGGCCCATGCCGTTGAGACTCGGCTGCACCGTCAGCTGAGCCTGGGTTACCGATCTCGGGAAGAGTGGCTCAGCCGCGTTCGTGGGCGCATCGATGTGCTGACCACTGAGCGGCGCCAGTTGTTGGATCGCGGCTTGGTGGCCTGTCGCTATGAGGAACTCTCCATCGACACGCCACGCAATCGCTTTGTCCGAGCTGCGTTGGAGTCGGTTGCCCGCTTGGCCAAAAAGCCCACCATTGCCCATCGCTGTCGATCGCTTGCTGCTGCGATGAGGGCTCGGGGCGTCGCAGGCCAGCCACCGACCCGCGCCCAAATGAGCGCTGATCGCTTCGGGCGCCATGATGCGGATGACCAGTTCATGGTGGCCGCAGCCCGGCTTGCCTATGACCTGGCCCTGCCCACGGAATCCGCTGGTGGCAACTTGCTGGCGATGCCTGGCCGGGAGGAGGCTTGGGTTCGCCGGCTGTTTGAGCGCGCCGTTGGCGGCCTGTATGCCGTGGCGCTCAGTCCATTCGGGTGGCATGTTCGTTGCGGCGCCACGCTGCAGTGGCAAATCACATCCAAGACTAGCGGTATGGACAGCATCTTGCCCGCCATGCGGACCGATATGGTGCTCGACCATGCTGACTCGGGGCGGCGTATCGTGGTCGACACCAAGTTCACCTCCATCGTCACGGCGGGGTGGTATCGAGAGCAAAGCCTGCGTAGCGGTTACCTCTACCAGATGTATGCCTATCTCCAATCACAGGTCGGTTGCGGCGATCCGCTGGCAGATGCGGCAAGTGGCTTGTTGCTGCATCCCGCTGTGGGGCAAATGATCGATGAGACGGTCGTCATCCAGGGGCACCCGATCCGCTGTGCGACTGTAGACCTGACGGCGAAACCTGCCGAGATTCGTGCGCAGTTGCTGAGGTGTATTGAGGTGCAGCGCTGATGCGCTTGCGACCGCACCTCATGGGTAGCTGCCACCCCGCAAGTCGCTTGGTGGCGCGAGTCACCGGAACGGTTCGCCGCGACTGTTTATGAATCGGGCGGGCGGAGGGGTATCCCCCACCCGCTTTGTATCGATGGCACTATTGCTTGCGTTTACCCAAGAATCCCATCCCCAGCAGGGCAGGTATCAGCAGTGCAAGTGAGCCAGGCTCGGGTACCGTGCGGATGCGCAGTTGGAAAGCCAAGTGCTCATAAAGCTGATCTGACGGGCTGGTGAGGCTGCCATCGGTTGCATGGACGGCCAATACATTGGCATCCCCAAGTAGCAGCCGTGAGGTGACATCGTATCGGTAGATGTAATCAGGGCCGCGATCATTTCCTGTCCCGAAATCTGCCTCGGTGGCTACATGGGCGCCATTGAGCCAGAACTCGAAATCATCGTCCGCGACGATGCTCAATATAGCCTCGTATGGAAAGGCGCGACCGCTTAGCGCTGGCAGGCCGAAATCAAACCGGAAGAACGCCTCATTTACGCCATTTTTGCCATTGGATGTCGCAGCTGGATCGTGCCAGATATACCTTGCTTGAGTGTCCCGGGGTGGGTGCCCGAATGGAATCGGGTAGGTTGGACTCTGCGGGGCGGGCACCATGCGTGCGTTATCCCATCCCGTGTCATCAAATCCCCGCGCTTCCCAACCCGCTACAACCCCTGGGCCATGAGATTTGACTATGCTGGTTCCGCTGATGAAGCGATACTCAAACGGACTCGTTATCGGGGCGGCGCTGGCTTCTGCTGTGAATAAGCCAGAGAAAGCGAGCACCAGGGCTGCGACTATTTTGGTCGTGTGTTGAAGTGGTTTACACATGTCATGTTTCCTCTTGGATCAACAAAAGTTTTGAAAACAAGCTGCTGATGTCTGCCTGAAAACTGCCGAAAATCTTCGGCAAATTCAAAAAGGCAGCCCGAACAGGGCAATCCAACGAAAGTTGGCTCTGCTGTTTGAGTTGCTGCCGCAATTTCACATCATCTGCTGTGAATGGAGTGTCATTGTTGAGTTGGGAAACGTATCCAAGTGGTCAGGTCATCGATCTGCTGGCATAGCCGATTGCTCATCGACGCCAGCGTGTCGGGTTCGTTGCTGTGCGCTATGGCGGTGCGATTGCTGATACTGCGTGTCTGGATCAGAACTGGCGCCTATGGGGTGTAGGCGGTGAAACTGTCAAGGTGTGACAGTGAGGTGAACAGTGATTTTGGTTGCATGATTTCCTCCAGTTATCGAGCCAGAGTATCAATACAGCTTACACAACGAGTACTGCACATGCCGAACCACAGGGTATTCAAGCAAAGGATGTGCTTGTTTTATTTTTTTATTTGAAAACAGGTAGTTGTGGTTTTTTCTGGAGGTGGGTGCAAGCTGAGTGTAAAAGTATTCGACATGCCTGTACCACTTTGAGTGGCCTGATCGATTTCATGGCCGGGCTGGTGATTGAGCAAGGGGGCTGCCGCTGTGTCTTGCCAGTGCATACACGCTTTCTGTGCATGGCTCGTCCCGGAACAGGACATCACGACGCTCGATCAGCTCGAATCCAAGGCGTTCGAGCAGCCTGATGCTGGGTCGATTCCGCACGTCCGTGATACCCAGGACGCGGGTGATGCCAGTTGCTGTGAAAAGCAGGTCGAGTGCTTCGCGGACCGCAAGACTGGCGATACCGCGGCCTTGTGCCGAGGGTTGAAGCGTGAAGCCGATTTCGCCATAGCTGCCGTCTGCGGACAGATACAGGCCGATGTCTCCGATGAGCACATCGGAGGCGGGTTCCGCGATGCCGAGCTGCACCCACTGGCCTGGTGCGAAGAGCGGCGCGTGATGCATCTCATCAATGAATTCGAGCGCCTTGGCCGTTGTCATCGGGGACCACCCTTGATAGCGGCCTAGTTCCGGGATCGAGCGATAGGCCTGGAAAGCGGCGAGGTCGGTTGTATGTAAGCGGCGCAGGTGGCCACCTGGGAAGGTGCGTGGCAGCATGATGTCGGACATGATGGTTCAGATTCGAGTGGTGGATTGATAAAGCCCAGGGTGACCGAAATGACCGTCGGCACAAACCTGGGCGGGTAATGGGTCAGGCCGATGTATCGCGTGTGCGCAGATAGAGATACAGCGGGAGCGCAAACGACACCCCGACCGTGAACAGGCCGACACAGACCAGCCAGACCCCTCTCACTTGGCGACGACGTTGCTCATGCGCCACAAAGGCCAGCAAGGCCAAGCCGGATAGGGCGACGTCTGCCCAGGCAAAAGCTGAAACGGGGGAGGAAAACGCTTGGGATAGCAGCAGGTCGATTGCCAGCCCATTCGATCCAAGCCAAGGGGCAAAGCATATATAGGGGACGACCAGACCCAGTACACACAGCGCCAGATAGATGTTTTTCATGATGTTCCCGCATGGTCGGCTGGCCCTGGTTCCGATTGGTGGGCTGGCGAACGTGGTGCTGGTTGGGTGGAACGGGTGGTCAGACCCTGCGGCAGCATGGGCTGATCACGGCTGGCAGCAGTGTACTGGAGCCAGCCTGTGTCGCCAATGGCGTCGGCACCTTGAATGCCTGTGGTGAAGCGCATCCAGGGGCGTTCGCCCTGGCGCTCAGGATGGGTGCGGCGCTGGGCGGTGCCACAGTGGCATGCAGCAAGGGCAGGCCATGAAGCCCACCCGTTCATTTAGCCCAGATTGCCGACGAACAGCCGTCGTATCAGCCTCAATTTCAAACTGTCCACTTCCTCCAGGCCCATCCGCTCCAGGTATTTCTCTGGCACGTCGCCCTCGCCAAACAGGCTTTTGACAACAGTGCCAACCAGCTCCAGTGGGTTTTCGGTGGCGGCTTTCAGCTTGCGCAATGCTTTGACGATCACCAATTCATCGTCGGTGAAATCCGTGCCAAACGGGAAGTCGGGCAGCAGGCCCTGTTGTCGCCAGGGGCGTAGGCGGCTTTCCAGCGTGTCAGGTAGATTGTGTTGTTGTGATTCGGGGATCTCGTAATCGTGGGCGATCTTGCCGTTCTTTTTGGCTTGCGCCAACAGAGGGGCCTGAAAGCGTGAATCGGCAACGGCCAGTAGGCGTTTGATGCATTCCGAGTCGCTTTGCCCACGCAGATCGGCCAACCCATACTCCGTGATCACGATATCGCGCAGGTGGCGCGGAATGGTGGTCTGGCCATAATTCCACACAATATTGGACATCAGCTTGCCATGGCGGGTACGGCTGGCGCGCAGCATCAAGATCGAGCGGGCATCGGGGAGCAAGTGGGCCATGGCCACGAAGTTGTACTGGCCACCCACGCCACTGACGACTTGGCCCGATTCCAGGCTGTCGCTGGATGCCGCGCCCAGCAAGGTCACCAGCATGGTGGTGTTGATGAAGCGTGCATCGCGGCGCTGTGCCCCCACCAATTCCTCGTGGCCGAAAATACGGTTGATGAAGCTGATGCGGCTCATGCCGATGTGGCCCAGCGTGTCGGCGTCCAGGTCGCGCAGGCGTTGGTAGAAATCACGCGGGCCGAGGAAGAAGCCCCCATGCATGAAGATGCCCTGTTTGAGCTGGCTGCCCAGACAGTATTGGCAGATCTTGTCAAAATTGGCCGGGTGGGCCAGATTGCCTGACAGCCGCCCAATCGGTACCGACAGCGAGCCATCATGCCAGCTGGTCTGGTCATTGAAGATGCCGAAGTGCTTCAGCCAGGCGACGTCGCGTTCGGTCAGCTGGTTCTGGATGATGCCTTCATCGCGCAGCACGGCCAGCGTGGCTGGGCTGACCGTTTGACTGAGCTTGCCTTGATTGATGAGTCGTTGCAGATCGACATCGTCAAAGACCTGGCGCCTGACGATGCCGGCGTCGATCAGCTTCATGAAACCATTGACGAACATTTCACTGCAGCCGTACAGCCCCTGCTCGAATCGACCCAGCTCGATGCCCTGCTGGGGCTTGCCGTCATAGAGCTGCTGCACGATGCGGCAATAGCTGTCATTCTGTTGATCACGCAGGATCAGGGAGTGGGCAATGGCGTCGCCCAGCGAGCCGATGCCGATCTGCAAGGTGCCACCATCCTTGACCAGCGAGCTGGCATATAGCCCGATGGCGTAATCTTGCAGGCTGACCTTCATATTGGGTGGGGCGAACAGGTCGTGCGTGCCGGCTGGGTCGTCCACCACGAATTCGAAACGATCCGGGTGGATACGCGCTTCATTGGGCATGAATGGCAGCTTGTGGTTGATGACTGCGACGGTGAGCACCTGGCGGCTGGGTTCGGCAGCCAGCATGTCCATCACATCCAGGGTGACGTCCGGGTTGCTCGACAAGGACAGCATCAGCGTGTCGCCGCTGCCTTCCACGGCCACCTCTTGCGCCAGCACATTGACGTTTTGCAGCATCATGTCCCGGGCGACATGGGTGTAATTGCTGTATAGATAGTTCTGCTGAGCGTCCGGGTTGTCGAGATAGTCACCGGTCTTCAGGAAGAACTCCAGTACTTCGACATTCGGCGGCAATTGGCCTGCCCGGCGATCCATGACATAGTCCAGATCAGGGTAGTCACCGAAGACCCGCTCGACAAAGGGCCCGACGAAGCGGTTCTCCAGCTCACTGTGACCTTTGGGCTTCTCCAGCGACAGTGCGGTGATGATCCGCAGGCTGTAGGCGGGATGCGCCTTGACCCGCCGATAGAGCGCATTGACGAACGGATTGGGTTTGCCGATGCCAAGCGGAATGCCCAGTACGATGTGAGGGCCGACGTGGGCGATCACCTGATCGATGCAGGCTTCGATCTGGCTGAAATAGCGGGTCATGCATGTCTCCTGATTGGCGGCCAAGGCCATGTCAACAAAGCCTAGCATATGCGCCAGTGACAGCTTTGCGAAGTGTTTTGTGTATGCGTCTTGATGTGTGTCATATCTGGTGGTCGGCACACCAGATCGCAAGGCGGCGATATGGATGAATGCGGTATTTCGCACATGGCTGACCATTAGGGAAATGTCGATCAAGCTTTCGTATCTGGCCATCTGTTATAGTGTGGGCTACAACGCAACAAGGCCAAGGGCCGATTGTTCTCTTTGGGTGAAGCCAGCGGTTGACACGTCTTCAGCAGCACCGCTGCTTAATTCCATGCTGCACGAAAGACCGCTTGTCGGCCCCCGCCACGGAAGCCTCCTGCGCAGCGGGGCTGACCAAGCATGTCTATTGATCTGTTAAGTCCGTTGTCCCATGTCGATTGCACAAGGGCTCGATTGGATTTCGCCGCCACCATGCCTGGCGGCGTCCATTGCCCTTATAACAACATAAATCGAGGAAGCTTCATGAAATGTCTACTCGCCTATGGTTTTACTCTTTCTGTTTTGAGCCTTGCCAGTGGTGTCACCTGGGCCGATGACGTACCCATGCGGCTGGGGGAGTCGGTCACGCCCAAAAACTACCAGCTGGAATTGACGATTGTGCCGGACTCGGAAAAACACGCTGGCAAAATCGATATCGGTCTGAACATCAATGAGCCGACTCACCAGATCCGGATGAATGCAGCCAGCATCAATATCAAACAAGGGCGGCTGGTGATGGGCACGAAGACCATCAAGGTGGACAAGGTCGAGCCACAAGGCAGTGATTATGTGCTGTTACAGTTCAAAGAAGAGCTGCAACCCGGCCCCGCCAAATTGATGTTGGAATTCGCCGGCCAGGTCAATCGTAAAGATGTGTATGGCGTGTTTGCGCAAAAAGATGGGGACGATTGGTATGCGCTCACCCAGTTTGAAACAACCGGGGCGCGGCATGCCTTCCCCTGCTTTGATGAACCTGGCTGGAAGGTACCCTGGCAGCTGACATTGAACGTCAAGAAGCAGCACTTGGCGGTGGCCAATACGCCGGTGCAGGCAGAGCGTGACCTCGGTAAGGGGATGAAGCAGATCCGTTTCATGACCACCAAGCCGTTGCCGAGCTATCTGGTGGCTTTTGGGGTGGGTCCGTTTCAGGTGCTGGATGGGGGCAAGGTGGGCAGCGTGCCCCTGCGCTATATCGCCCCCCGTGGCCGTGCGCAGGAGGCACGCTACGCAAAGGAGCACACACCGGCCCTGCTGCGTGGGCTGGAGGGCTACTTTGGCATGCCCTATCCCTATGAGAAGCTCGACAGCTTGGTGATCCCCAAGACCATGATGTTCAGTGCGATGGAAAACCCCGGTTTGATCACCTATCGCGCCAGCGTGTTGTTGGCCCGCCCGCACGAGGAAACCGCGCAATTCAAACGTCGCTATATCAGCGTTGCCGCGCACGAGCTGGCGCATCAATGGTTTGGTAACTATGTCACCATGAAATGGTGGGATGACATCTGGCTCAATGAGTCATTTGCCTCGTGGATGGGCAGCAAGATCGTCGCGCAACTCAGGCCAGAGTGGGGTGCCGATGTTGAAAACGTCAGAGCCCGTCGTAACGCCATGATGGCGGATCGCCTTCCTTCTACCCGCAAGATCCACCAGCCGGTGCTTTCGCAGCATGATCTGGGCAATGCCTTTGACGCGATTTCCTACTCCAAAGGACAGGCGGTATTGGCCATGTACGAGCAGTGGCTGGGGGAGGATCGCTTCCGCCAAGGGGTGCGCCATTACATGCAAAAGCACGCTTGGTCGAATGCCAGTGCGGGAGATTTCATCGACGCGCTCGCCACCCAGGACCCGCAGCTTGCCAAGTCCTTCGAAAGTGTCATCGAGCAGCCGGGCATTCCGCGCATGAATGTCACCTTGCGCTGTGATCCCGCGCCGACACTGGATCTGCAGCAAAGTCGTTTCGTGCCCAAAGGCACCACATTATCCGCTGATCAGCGGTGGTCGCTGCCTGTGTGCTACAGCTTTGCCGATGGGGTGTCCAAGGTCAGATCCTGCACAGTGATGGACGAGCCCCGATACAAGGTCAAACTCGAATCCAACAAACCGATCGAAACCTGCCCGCAGTGGCTGCAGGCAAATCCTGGCGGGGTAGGCTACTATTTGCCGGTCTATTGGCCGGGCGGCTTGGTGTCGCTGATGGACGATCCGGCACGCCTGAGCGCGGCGGAGATCATCGCGGGTCTGGATGATGCCAACACCCTGATCAGGTCGGGTGATCTGCCGATTGCGGATGCATTGCGCCTTGCCCAGAAATTCGCCAATCATCCACGTCGCGAGGTGGTAGAGTCCGTGATCCGGGTGGCCCAGCACGCCTATGAAATGATCGATTCGACCCAGCATGCCCTGTTCGCCCGCTATGTGCAACAATCGCTCGGCACCCGCGCCCGTGCGTTGGGCTTCAATCGTAAGGCGAATGAACCTGAAGATGATGAGTTGCTGCGGGTGGCATTGGTGCCTTTCGTGGCCGAAGCTGGCTTGGACGGTACCTTACGCGAAGAGGCGGGCCGCCTGGCCAAGCAATGGCTGGGGGATCGCAAGTCAGTGGATGCCTCAGTTGCACCGCAGGCATTGAAGATAGCCGCCATGTCGGGTGGGCCCGCGCTGTTTGATGCACTTGTCGATGCCGCTGGCAAGACCAAGCACCTGGGTGAGCGGATGCAGATGCTGGAGGCGCTTGGCACCTTCCGTGATCCAGCCTTGCTCGACAAGGCTTTCAAGGTGGCATTGGATAGCCAGTTCGATGCTCGTGAATCGATCACCCTGGTTGAAAGCGCTGCCGCGTCACCCGCAACAGCAGATGCGGCCTGGGCGTTTATGAAGGGCCAATTCGAACCATTGATGGCCCGCTTGCCCAAAGACTTTGCAGCCAGTGTGCCCAGTTTTTTCCATGCCAACTGCCAAGCCAAGCTGCGCAATGAGCTGGAGTCCTTTTTCAAGGATCGGATCGGGCAGTATGAGGGGGGGCCGCGTCTGTTGTCACAGGCCCTGGAGCGAGCCGATATGTGCATCGCAACACGCGAAACACAAGCCAGCAGTCTGTCCGCGTTTTTGAGTGGTTATCAAATGCGCATGACGCAGTGAGGTGTGGTAGGGGATGCGTCGCTGGGATCTATTCTGCACGGTAATCGACAACTTCGGTGATATCGGCGTCTGCTGGCGGCTGGCCCGCCAGTTACAAGCTGAGCAAGGCATCTCGGTGCGGCTGTGGGTGGATGATCTGGCCGTTTTCCAACGCCTGTGTCCTGCTGTCGCCACCCAATGCGATCAGCAGCAGGTGCAGGGGGTGGAGATCCGACACTGGCGGGCGGATTTCCCCCGCCTATCCACTATCGACATGCCAGATGTAGTGATCGAGGCATTCGCCTGCGATCTGCCACAAACCTATGTCAATGCGATGGCCGCGTGCCGGACACCGCCGGTATGGCTCAATCTGGAATACCTCAGTGCGGAGGACTGGGTCAGCGATTGTCATGGCATGGCCTCGCGGCACCCACGGCTACCGCTGACAAAGTACTTTTTCTTCCCCGGCTTCGTCGCCAACAGTGGGGGGCTGTTGTTCGAACCGTCAGTGGCGGCGAAACGAGCCGGATGGGACGGTGATCGTCATCTGCACAGCCTGGGCGTGCCTGCCAAGCCGATTGGCACCTTGCGCATATCACTGTTCTGCTACCCGAACCCGGCCCTGCCAGCTTTACTGGCGCACTGGGCCCAAAGTACACAGCCGATACAATTGCTGGTGCCGGCGGGAAGGGCATCCGAACAGCTTGCCAACTGGTCTGGGCGAAGCTGTGAGCCCGGAGCGAACTGGCAGCATGATGCATTGTCGGTCTCCATCCTGCCATTCACGGATCAAACCGCCTACGATCAGCTGCTGTGGTCTGCCGATGTCAACTTCGTCCGAGGTGAAGACTCATTCGTCCGAGCCCAATGGGCGCAGCAGCCTTTCGTCTGGCACATCTACCCACAATCGGACGATGTCCACCACGTCAAGCTGGATGCCTTTCTGGATCGTTATCTGGAAGCATGCCCCGATGCAGAGGCTGTCAGTCAATGCTGGCATGCCTGGAATGGCCGAGGTGATATGGTCGAAACCTGGGTCGCCTTTGCTGCGGCATTACCCGCCTTGCGGTCACATGGGCCAGCATGGGCGGCACGGCTGCAAGCCCTGGGTGATTTGGCGGGGAATCTGGCGCGATTTGTGGAAAGCAAGTTATAATCTTCTGTTTTTCAAAGTTTTCTTTCGTTGCTGCACAGGGCGGCAACCGGCAAACCTCTGATTTGATTAGGCAAGATTAGGACGCAACATGAAAACAGCTCAGGAACTCCGCTCCGGTAACGTCGTGATGATCGGCAACGACCCAATGGTCGTGCAAAAGGCGGAATACAACAAATCCGGTCGTAACGCGGCTGTGGTGAAGATGAAGTTGAAGAACCTGTTGACCGGTAGCGCAAGCGAGTCGGTTTACAAGGCGGACGAAAAATTCGAAGTCGTTGTGTTGGATAAGAGAGAGTGCACCTACTCTTACTTCGCTGACCCAATGTATGTATTCATGGATACAGAATTCAACCAGTACGAAGTAGAAGCTGAAAACATGTCTGACGTGATGAACTATCTGTGCGATGGCATGGAAGACATCTGTGATGTGACCTTCTACAATGGCAAGGCCATCTCGGTTGAGCTGCCCACCACCATCGTCCGCGAAGTGGAATACACTGAGCCAGCAGTACGTGGCGACACATCCGGTAAGGTACTGAAGCCTGCTCGTCTGAAGGGCACAAATTACGAGATCCAGGTTGCCGCATTCGTTGAAATCGGTGACAGGATCGAGATCGACACCCGCACCAACGAATTCAAGAAGCGTGCGTAATCACCGCTTCGAATGAAGAAAAAAGCGACCGACAGGTCGCTTTTTTTATTGCTGAACCATCATGTGGAGTGCTGAGGCGTAGTGTCAGCCGATGAATGCCTGTGTGTGACAATGGATTCTGTATGGGCTGGTATGTCGGTTCTGGCTGGCTGATAACGGCGCGGCACTGCCGAGCATGCTTCTGATCAGGGCGTTGAAAAGCCCCGGTCCAGGCCGGGGCTTTTCATTGCCGAACAACAAGTATCAGGCGTCCTTCTTGGTCTCGATCTGAACCAGTGGCTCAGCAGGCGATTCCGCAGCAACATGATGGCGGGTGGCGCGATCAGCCCTGTGTTCCGCATGCTCATCAGCGGCGATGGCCGGCTGACGGGTTTCTGCACGGGTTTCGATCTGAACCAATTCCACCACATCCGAGGCAGCTGGTTTGGCTGGCCTACGACGGCGCGGTGCCGGTGTGGGCGCGGTAGCTGCCTCTTCTGCTGCAGCTGGTGCGCGACTGGTTGCAATCTGCACTAGGCCAACTGCCTCCGGCGGGGCAATGTCGAGCGCAGGGTGCAGCGCCTTTGGTTTTGCCTCCGGAGCTGGCATGGTCGGCTCAACCGGCTTGGTAGGCTCTGCCACCAATGGCTTGGCCTCAACGACCGGGGCTGCCGCTACGACTGCATCGACAGTGGGTGCTTCCGCTGGCTCGGCAGGGCTGCTGGCGGGTGCCGCCGAGGCGACCGGTGCCGGTGCTGCTGGCGGTGGTGCTACCGGCAACGGCTGTTGCACGACTTCCGCTGCTGCCTGTTTCGCAGGGGATTGTGCTGGCGCCGTGTTGGTCGACTCTACTTTGGCTGGTTGCTCGACCACCGCTGCGGACACTTTTGGTTCCACGGCTGGCGCAGCTTCCGCCTGGGTGGTGGGTTGTGCCTCGACGGTGTCACTGTTCGCGCCTTCTTCGGTGCGTGCCACTTCGTTCCGTCCTTCGTCCCGGCGATCCCGGCGATTACGGCGGCGGCGGCTGTTGCGGCCTTCCGGCGCGTCATCTGCTGGTGCTGCCTCGTTGGGGATCTCGCCTTCAAGCGCTGGCAATGCGGCCTCAACGGCAACGGGCTTAGGCTGGCGTGGTGGCTTGGGTTGCTGCTGGCGATTGCCTTGCTGTTGAGGTTTATCCGCGCGTTCCGTTGTCTGGGCTTCCTTGCGTTCGGTGCGATCCTGGCGCTCGTTCTGCTCGCGTGGTTGCCTTGGCTGGCGAGGTGCCATGTCCTCTTCGATCCGGGGCTTGTTGCTGGTGCGCGGCTGACGGTCGGCATCCTGCCGTTCCTGCCGCTCTCCGCGATCACGCCGTTCGTTGCGATCACCACGTTCTTGCCGTTCGCTACGCTCTTGTGGCTGACGTTCGCCGCGCTCCTGGCGCTCGCCGCGCTGCTCGTTTCGGTCACCACGTTCGTTGCGACGCTCACGGCGTTGCTGAGGTTGCGGTTTGGTCGCAGGCTTGGTTTCGACGATCGGCTCGACTGGCTCTCCACGGAACCATTTCAAGATGCGGCCAATCAAGCCAGGCTTGCTTTCCACCTTAGGCTGATCGTTGTTGATCGGGGCCGGCTGCGAGGGCGTGATGCCTTTGACAGCTGCTTCCTGGCGCTGCGGTTTGGCTTTTTCCTGCGCGTGCTTGTAGCTCTCGTCCTCAGATGGCATTTCCATCATCTTGTACGAAGGCTGCATGTCCTCGACGTGGTTCAGGTCGTCATGGCGCAGGCGGTTGATGGTGTAGTTGGGCGTTTCCATGTGGATGTTGGGGATCAACACCACATTCACTTTCAAACGCGCTTCAATGGCATAGATTTCGGCACGCTTCTCATTGAGCAGGAAGGTGGCAACATCCACAGGCACTTGGGCGTGGATGGCTGCACTGTTCTCCTTCATTGCCTCTTCCTGAATGATACGCAGGATGTGCAGGGCCGATGATTCGATGCCGCGAATGAAGCCTGTCCCATGGCAGCGGGGGCAAGGGATGTGGCTGGTTTCGCCCAGGCTTGGCTGCAGCCGCTGGCGTGATAGTTCCAGTAGCCCAAAGCGAGAGATCTTGCCGATTTGAACCCGCGCACGGTCATGGCGCAATGCATCTTTCAGGCGGGTCTCGACTTCGCGTTGGTTCTTGCTGTTCTCCATATCGATGAAATCGATGACGATCAAGCCGCCCAGGTCGCGAAGGCGCAACTGGCGAGCGATTTCATCGGCTGCTTCCATATTGGTGCGCAGCGCGGTTTCCTCGATGTCAGAGCCTTTGGTTGCACGGGCAGAGTTGACATCGATCGACACCAGTGCTTCGGTATGGTCGATGACAATCGCGCCACCAGAGGGCAGCGGAACTTCACGCGAATAGGCGGTTTCGATCTGGTGTTCGATCTGGAAACGTGAGAACAGCGGCACGTCATCACGATACAGCTTGACGCGATTGACGTTGCCGGGCATCACATGGCTCATGAACTGGCGAGCCTGTTCATAGATGTATTCGGTATCGATCAGGATTTCGCCAATGTCAGGCTGGTAATAATCGCGGATTGCCCGGATCACCAGACTGCCTTCCTGGTAGATCAGGAAGGGGCCAGTCTGCGACTTGGCGGCCATTTCGATGGCAGTCCAGAGTTGCAACAGGTAGTTCAGATCCCACTGCAGCTCTTCCAGATTGCGGCCAATACCTGCAGTACGGGCAATGATGGACATACCGCCTGGTACTTCCAGCTGCCCCATCAACTCGCGCAACTCGTTGCGTTCCTCGCCTTCGATTCGGCGTGAAACACCGCCCCCACGCGGGTTGTTGGGCATCAGCACCAGATAACGGCCTGCCAGCGAGACAAAAGTTGTCAGCGCAGCGCCCTTGTTGCCACGTTCGTCCTTTTCGACCTGGACGATGACCTCCATGCCCTCACGCATGACATCTTGGATGCGCGCACGGCCACCTTCGTAATCCCCCTGGAAGTAGGAGCGGGCGATCTCCTTGAAGGGCAGAAAACCATGGCGTTCGGTGCCATAGTCAACAAAGGCTGCTTCGAGGCTGGGCTCGATGCGTGTGATGACGCCCTTGTAGATATTGCTCTTGCGTTGTTCCTTGCCGACCGTCTCGATGTCGAAGTCGATCAGTTTTTGCCCATCGACGATAGCAACCCGCAGCTCTTCGGCCTGGGTTGCATTGAATAGCATACGCTTCATGGTCTTTTTTCTAGTATCCATGCGCGCGGTCAGGCTGTGTGGTGATCGATCCGGCCACTTGCCAACATCGGCAAGCCCGATCAGTACCCGGCATGGTGCGTGCAAAACTGCAGTGCCACAAGACGACGGGCGACAAGGTTGTGGCCTGGAGCATTCAAACAGGCCAAGCAGGGATGCGGTGCATCACGCACGGCATAACACGACAGACAGATTCCGATCGCCAGCATCGATGTCTTTTGCGTTTGCAACTGAACCTACACGCAATGTAGCCATCATAGTGTGGATATAAAGAACGAGCACAAAGGCAGGGTGACGGCTGGCTTCACCAAATGAATCATGAGATCGGTGGAATTGTTTCTGGCGTGTGTGGTTATTCCCGCTATCTTGTAAAAATCAATCATCCATCAGCGCTGCCATGGTGGGCAACGCCGGAAAATCCACAGTGCTTTCGGCGCGCAAATCAATTACTATCACTACTTTTTTGGGTGAGTGACTTAACCGTCTTCACAATTACCGCACGGCAATACCGGTTGCCGGCTTGGCGTCTAGATACCGCCCCGCGATGCGTCGCGGAGAGCAGCGCAGGGGAACAATCAACCCTGATACTGCCGGCTGGCACTGTCTGCAAACGCCGGGCGCCGGAAAACCGCACAGTAAACTGCAGTTGGTACCGGGTGGCTCATGGCCGGAAGACCGACCGACTGCATTTAGCGCGTGTGGCGCCGCTGCCAATCTGTTGACAGCCTAAGCAGTATAAGCAATATGTCAGACATTCGCAAAGATTCCGTCACCATGGTGACCGTAGCCGAAGATGGCGATGGCCAACGGCTGGATAACTATTTGATGCGCCTTTTGAAAGGCGTACCGAAGAGTCATATTTACCGCATCATCCGTAGTGGCGAGGTGCGGGTCAATAAAGGACGAGCCCAGCAGACCGATCGACTGCGTCAGGGCGATGTCCTGCGCATTCCGCCGATCAGGCTGTCGCAGCCAGCGGGTGGGGGTGCACAGCCCACTTCTGTACCCAAAGTCGAGTTTGATATCCTGTTCGAAGATGACGCGATGTTGGTCATCAATAAGCCAGCGGGAATGGCCGTGCATGGCGGAAGTGGTATTAGTCGAGGCGTGATCGAGCAGCTGCGGCTACAGCACCCTGAATACAAATTTCTGGAGCTGGTCCATCGGCTGGATCGGGAAACCTCTGGCGTCTTGCTGCTTGCCAAGAAGCGTTCGGCGTTGGTGGCTTTGCATGAGGCGATGCGTGACAATGAAACCGATAAGCGCTACCTGACCATGGTGAAAGGACGCTGGGTCAATCAACGACAAAGCGTCAAACTACCGCTGTTGAAGTATCTGACGGCGGATGGTGAGCGCCGTGTGTCGGTGAATGCAGATGGCCAGGCTTCGCACACCGTATTCAATCGGCTGAAGGGGTGGGATCAGTGCACGCTGCTGGAGGCCGAGCTGAAAACCGGTCGTACCCATCAAATCCGTGTGCATCTGTCCCATCTGGGTTTTCCGATCCTGGGGGATGATAAATATGGCGATTTCCCGCTGAACAAACTGCTGGCGAAAGATCAGCTCAAGCGCATGTTCCTGCATGCATATCGACTGACACTCCGCCACCCACTGAGTGGGGCGCCCATGGTGTTGCAGGCGGATCTGCCCCCCGACTTGCAGGCTTTTGTCGATAATCAGGGCCAGCCCCTGAAATAGGAAACAGCATGCCCAAGCGTTATGATCTGCTGGTATTTGATTGGGATGGGACGTTGATGGATTCAACGATGGCCATCGTGCGCGCCATCCAGCATGCATTCCGTGATGTGGGGCTGGATGCGCCAAGTGATGAACGTGCAAAGCATGTGATTGGCCTGGGATTGGCTGAGGCAATGCGGCATTTGGATGCCAATCTGTCACAAGCCGATCACGTGGCGGTGGTTGATGCCTATCGTCATCATTACCTTTCGCAGCACGCATACATCGAATTGTTCGGTGGTGTGGCCGACGCGCTGGTACGGTATCGCGAACAGGGTTTCCTGCTGGCGGTGGCAACAGGCAAGAGCCGGCAGGGGTTGAATCGTGCAATGGAAACGGTGGGGGTCACCCATCTGTTTGATGTGACACGTTGTGCGGATGAGACATTTTCCAAGCCGCATCCTGCCATGCTGGAGCAGATCATGGATGTGACAGGGATGCAACCCTCGCGCACGTTGATGATCGGTGATACCTCACACGATCTGCTGTTGGCCCGCAACGCGCGGGCAGATGGCTTTGCGGTCAGTTACGGTGCTCATCCGCTGGACGAGTTGGAGGCGCATCAACCGGTCGGTATCGCCCACACCTTTGCGGAGCTGGATGCATGGCTGATGCAGAACGCTTGATCTGTGCTGCGAGTGAGTTGCAGGAAGGGGGCACGGGCAAGCGCTTCCAGGTGGCCTTGCAGGGCCGCCTCCGCAATGCCTTTGCAATCCGCTGGCATGGTCAGGTATATGCTTATGTAAACGAATGCCAGCATGTGCCGATCGAGTTGGATTGGAATGAAGGACAGTTTTTCGATTTATCCGGCAGCTATCTTGTTTGCGCAACCCACGGCGCGTACTATGCTCCGGACAGCGGTTACTGTTTGGGTGGGCCATGTAAAGGTCGGGTGCTGCAGAAACTTTCGGTAATCGAACGTGACGAACAGATTTTTTGGATAGATGAGACGACATATGGCTGAGAGCGGTAACAACTGGGAACGGGACACGATCGAGAAGCTATTGCTGGCGACGGTGAAAGAGCAACGAAAAGCAAGAGGTTGGAATATTCTGTTCCGCTTCATGTCATTTGGCATGATGTTCCTGGTTTTCGCGGCGGTGATGGGGTGGTTTTCAAGGAGCAAAGATGCGGAAGGTGGTGGCGGGCCACATACTGCCGTTGTCGAGATGTTTGGAGAGATCGCGCCAGGTAGCCGTGCCAGTGCGGATGTCGTGACAGAAGGGTTGCGTAACGCGTTCAAGGACAAGAACACCAAAGGCGTGATCCTGCGGATCAACAGCCCAGGTGGCAGCCCTGTTCAGGCGGGCCAGATCTATGACGAGATCCGCCGCTTGCGCGCCAAATACCCAACCATTCCTCTGTATGCCGTGGTGGATGATATCTGTGCTTCCGGTGGCTACTATGCTGCCTCGGCTGCCGACAAGATCTATGTGGACAAAGCCAGTCTGATCGGTTCGATCGGCGTGCTGATGAACGGCTTTGGTTTCACTGGCACCATGGAGAAACTGGGTGTGGAGCGCCGTTTGCTGACGGCTGGCAAGAACAAAGGCTTCATGGACCCGTTCTCGCCGATGAATGAAGAGCAACAGACCTTTGTAAAGGAAATGCTGGCACAGATCCACCAGCAGTTCATTG
The DNA here is from genome assembly GCF_014202905.1 of Chitinivorax tropicus. NCBI lineage: Bacteria > Pseudomonadati > Pseudomonadota > Betaproteobacteria > Chitinivorax > Chitinivorax tropicus. Next base: position 89,468 of record NZ_JACHHY010000020.1, read on the forward strand.
ACACTGTCCGTCAAGGCCGTGGTAAGCGTCTGAAAGAGGACGAGAATACCTTCTCCGGTTTGATCTGGAATGGTGAGCAAGGTATCAAGATGGGCCTGGCAGACGGCTTCGGGACAACAGATTCTGTCGCACGCGATGTGATCAAGGCTGAAAATGCGGTTGATTTCACTCCGAAGGAAAATTGGGCTGATCGTTTTGCCAAAAACATTGGCACCAGCGTGGCAAATCATCTGCCGTTGTCTCAAACTGAGTTGCAGTTGCGCTGAGTTGGCAGGCAGGGATTATGGCTGGATGGGTTGTGTTGGCTGATTGCCAGTACCGCCAAGTTCGCGTGATTGGCCCCCTTTGATTGATATAAAGCTGGGAGCCAGCCCAGCAGCCCGGTTATAACCTTGGTTGCCTTCCATCAGTTCTGCCTTCAGATGTGCGCTGTGGTTGCCCTGTGGCGAGGGGGCAACTACATTCACAGCAGATGCTGATAAGGGTCAATTTATGGCGCGCCGTAAGAAGCACGAAGAGCACGAGAATCATGAACGGTGGTTGGTTTCCTATGCGGACTTCATTACCCTGCTGTTTGCGTTTTTCGTGGTGATGTATGCGATATCGCAGATCAATGAAGGCAAATATCGAGTTCTGTCCGATTCATTGATCCAGGCTTTCCGCAATCAGCCAGCCAGCGCCTTGCAGACGCAGACTGGGTCCATCACCGGCTCGGCAGGTGCAGTTGTTCAGAAGGGTGCCATCCTCACCGGCTCGCCGCCTAAGGTGCAAAGCGCGCAGCGCAAGGCGCAAGAGCTGAAGATGCGCAATATTGCAACCGATGTGCAAAAAGTGCTGGCGCCCTTGATCAAAGAGGGGCGCGTGCGGGTCACCGAAACGCCCCGTGGTATTGCTGTCGAAATCAATGCCAGTGTATTGTTCGCGTCTGGCCAGGCAGACCTGCAGCCCGCATCGGTAGAGGCCTTGACTGAGGTTGGCAATCTGCTTGGGGCAGCGGACAACTTGATCCTGGTTGAAGGGCATACCGATCCGCTACCGATCAACTCGCTGCAGTTTCCTTCGAATTGGGAGCTGTCTGGTGCCCGTGCCGGTAGCGTGGTGCGTTTATTCATCGAGTCCGGGGTTGCCCCCAAACGGATGACCGTCATCGGACGGGCAGATACTCGCCCTGTTGAGGACAATGGCACCGAGGCGGGCCGCGCACGGAACCGTCGTGTCACCATCAATATCCTGGCAGAAAACCGTGAACAGATCACCGAGCTGCCGGAATTCAAACTGACGCCAAACGAGGCTGCTCAGTAAGTTATAATCTCACTTTTTTCGCCTGCAGGGATGTATTGTGCAGCAATATCACGATCTACTACGCCATGTGCTGGCGACTGGGGTCAAGAAGACCGATCGCACCGGCACGGGCACGATCTCCGTGTTTGGCCATCAGATGCGTTTTGACCTGCAAGCCGGGTTTCCGTTGTTGACGACTAAGAAAGTCCACCTCAAGTCCATCATCCATGAATTGTTATGGTTTCTGAAAGGTGACACCAATATCCAGTATCTGAAGGAGAATGGCGTCACCATATGGGATGAGTGGGCGGATGAAAACGGCAACCTTGGGCCGGTCTATGGCTCGCAATGGCGCAGCTGGCCAGCAGCAGATGGCCGACATATCGACCAGATCAGCCAGGTAGTCGAGCAGATCAAACGAACCCCCGACTCTCGCCGTTTGATCGTCTCTGCTTGGAATGTGGGAGAGATCGAACAGATGAAACTGCCCCCTTGCCATGCTTTTTTCCAATTCTATGTGGCAGAGGGCAGACTCTCTTGCCAGCTCTATCAGCGTAGCGCCGATATCTTCCTGGGCGTGCCTTTCAACATTGCCAGCTATGCGCTGTTGACCATGATGATGGCGCAGGTATGCAATCTGCAACCTGGTGAATTCATTCACACCTTGGGCGATGCCCACATCTATTCGAATCACCTTGAGCAAGTAGACATTCAACTTGGACGGACTCCACGTGCTCTGCCGACCATGTGGATCAACCCTGCGGTCGACGATATCTTTGCTTTCACCTATGACGATTTCCGTCTGGATGGCTACGAGCCGTATCCCGCAATCAAAGCACCGGTGGCTGTATGAGTGGAGAATTCGATCACGTTGTTTGGCGCTCACCAAAGGGTGAGGTGTTGGCCTGCGTTGAGAAAATCAAAGTCATGCGGGAAAACCTCGAAGAGCTGCGGCAAATGGCCCAGGATGCGTTAGAAGACGCACTTTTGATGGGGGGCGACGAGCGCCAAGTGCGGCAGGTATTGCATGATCTGGTGGATGGGCTCACCAACCCCTATCCAGAGGAGCAATGATGGCAACCATTGTGTCTTTGATCGCCGCCATGGCCCGCAACCGTGTCATCGGTATCGAAAACCGACTACCGTGGCACCTGCCTGAAGACTTGCAATACTTCAAGCGCATCACCATGGGCAAACCGGTCATCATGGGGCGGAAAACCTACGAATCCATCGGTCGCCCCCTGCCAGGTAGACGCAACATCGTCGTCACGCGCAGCCTGGAGTGGGCCGCCGACGGCGTCCATATTGCGCACTCAATCGATGAAGCGCTACGACTGGCAGGTGAGATCGAGGAAATATTTGTTATTGGTGGGGCCGAGCTGTACCAGCAAGCCATGCCGTTCGCCCAGCGCCTGTATCTGACCGAAGTAGACCTGACCCCGCCCGGTGACGCCCATTTTCCGCCGTTGCCCGATAGCTGGATTGAGCACACGAGGGACGCACACCCTGATCAAGGCCGTGGTTTTGGATATGCCTTTGTTCGTTACGAGTGTCAGCAGATGGATATCAATGCTGTGAACGGGCGGTAGGGGCTGGAATGCAATAGGGGGCGTGTATCAGTAGTGGGTGGTGACAGTGATCACTCCAATGCCCTTAGATGCCCACCGCATGCTTCTCGATTTGGTATGTCACTGCGTGTGTGGGCAAAAAAGCCAACCTGGCATGGTTGGCTTTTTCAATGGTAGTGGCGGAGTCTGGCAAGCGGTATAGTGGCCGCAGGCAGGAAAGCCGCCGATTAAATCATTCTTGTAATGGCGCCATCTAGGTTTCACGTGCGATCTTCGTCAACCGTGCGCCAACTAATGCGGGATCTACGCCTTTGCTCGTCAGCACAACGACAACTTGCTCCCGAGCCCGGTCAATGCTGATGTAAGCACCATAGCCTGCAACTAAGCCGTTGTGCCACAAGATGTCTCGGTTGCCCAGCAGCCGGTCTATCCAAACAGGCCGCATCCAGCCTATGGCTGTGTTACCGTTCTGGATTTCTCGGGTACGGGCTAAGGTGCTGGCAAGCGGGGATTGTGGATCAAAATGTGCCCTCCCAAAGCGCAGCAAATCATGAGCAGTGGAAGTCATGGAGCCGGCCCCGGTTAAAGATTTAAACCGCCAGGGCGCACATGGCTTGCCATCCGTATCGTACCCTTGAACCAAAGCCCTAGATACAGCATCAGGCAGGTCTGCATGGGTGTGCGCCATGCCCAGTGGAGCGAGTACTTCGCGATGCAATAACTCGGGGTAGGTTGTGTCTGTCACCAGCTCCATTACATGAGCCAACAAGCCCATCCCGTAATTGGAATATTCGAACGTGCCAGGAGCGCGGATACCTTCTGGTTTCGCGAGGTAGGCCCATACAGCATCTGTCGACAGATGGTTGTAGGGATCTAGCATGATTTGCTCTTGCCCCACCAATCGAATTACTTCGTCTTCCAGAGATTTGGGAACAGACGGGAATCCTGCGGTATGGGTAGCAAGCTGTCGCAGTGTGATGCGTTTAACTTCAGGTGCCAGCATCATTTGCTTACCAGGCAGATCGCCCAGGGTTTGCTCCCACTTCAAAATACCTTGGTCCACCAAGCGCTGAGCCAGTGTTGCCGTGAACACCTTGGTCACGGAGCCTATTTGATAAGTATCCGCACTGGCATTTTGACGGCCAAGGGTTTGCATCCAAGTGTGCTCTCCTTTGGCCACCGCGATCACAACGTCTGATACCTTAGCATTGGTGTGGAGCTTCTCTGCCTCCGATTGTATCTGGTCTTGCAAGGGGCGGGTGTCTTCGACGTAAGTGAGTTTATGGTAAACAAAGCTAAGCGCGATCCCAGCCAATATGGCCAATACCAATGCCGCCCACCCGATGATCGTTGCCATGCTCATGAGACCATCCCTTTTCTTTTCAACCTGACCAATTCATGGCGAGTGTGCGGATGCTACGCGTTTGATAGAGCGGCCTCCTGAGCGGCTTGGATCAACGCCTTACGCTCAATGCCTAACACCGCCAGCGTGCGTGCCACAATGCCACGTTCCGCTTGTGCAGCGGCATTCAGTACATTTGCACTGAGTAAGGCATCATTGCCCAGCCGGTGCAGAGCCTGCATCAAAGCCTGAGCTGATGCTGCGCCGCGAAAAATACCTCGCGGGGGATTAGCTGTCGGCCTATTCACATCAGTGGCTATGCCGATAGCCTCGATTGGGCGCACCTTATTGCCACCCATTCCAACATCACGTAATGCAACGTCATACTGCTGAGCCAGTGCTGTGCGGAATTGGGAGGCATCCACACCGCACACTTGGAGCGCGAGTGATGCGGTACCATCCGACATATCTAACGCAGCAAGTACGAAATGCTCTGCACCCACCTCAGACTTGGCATCTGCGTGTGCATAGCGTTCAGCAGCTTCGCACAATTGCTTCAATTGTTTGGCCTTGGCCAGATAGTTTCTGACTCGTTGAAACATGGATATGCCTTCGGCTGATTCCTATTTACCTAGATGGCTTACGCATGGCCGTCACCAAGGGTGACAGACGTTTATGTGCCGCCTGCTTGCTGACACCCAGTGCTTGGGCGATATCTGACCATGACCAGCCTTGATCTAGCGCCGCCGCCACGGCGAGTAATTCAAGGTGGTCGGCTTGGTGACGCAAGGCAACCACCGCTGCAAGCGCGCGCTCAGGATCGGTAGATAGAGGCTCACTGATGTCAATAGAGGTCTTGGTTGTCATGCCGTCAATGTTAGTTGACGGGCATCCTGTCGTCAACATTTGCTGACGACTTGCTCTATCTTTTTTGAAAAAACTTACCTATTGATGTTACACGTCCACCGACGGCCTGTAGCGGTAAGCTAGGGTGTGTTCACGGTAACCAGATGTAAGCGCGTTAGAGATACAGGAGGGTATTGAATCGACTGGCGAGTTTGTAGTATCGGGGGCATACGACGGAACTGCTTGAAGCGATTGAAGATATCTCCACTGTTGAACCACGACGTCCTGGGCAGCGATGGTGGCCAGGTTATGGAGCAGGATGGCCACGTGAAATTCCTGGCGGATGGCCTGTGGCGTCTTGCCCCCGAATTGTTCGAGCATGAGGCGACACTTGAGATGGCGGAACGCTTCCTTGATGCGTCAGTGTTTTTGATCTGATCGAGTGTGGTAAAGGCTGAAGCCGGCCACCGCGCTTCGTCCAGCAGCGAGGTTGCCAACACTTTGAGGTGGACGTTATTGAGTGGTACGCGCACAGGTGCAGCGAAACTGGCTGCAAGGGCAAGCCGAGCTGGGCAAAATCTTGGCACTGCGACCGGCCAGGTGAGATATCGATCAGCGTTCCGGGCGCACCGGAGACAATGAAGGCCTTGACCTGCTTGGAGAAGTTAAGCTTGAGGCGGATGCAGAGGTGACTTGCGTTGGTGTGCAGGCGTGCAAACAGCCAGCAGGCTGGGATAACAGCTGTCAAGCACCATTAGATCGCTCGGGCGCAGGTGGTCAAGCTGGACGGTCAGCATGCTACGCTCGTCCTGGGTGTCGGCGGCCAGCGTGGCGAACAGAATCAAGCCGGTTCTGGCTTGGTGCAAGGCGGCACGGGCGAGACTGTACACGCCCATATCGGTGCGGTAGCAGCCGAAGCCGAAACCATCCTTGTCTGCACGGAGAGTGTCGGAATGGGTAGGCGGCAGACAGAGGGTGGTGTCATCGCCCGCGACCACCCTGAAGCCATGCCAGTCCGGTGCGGGGGGAGTGGTGGGTTATAACAAAAGACTAATTTAGCGGTAGTGGCTCGTGGATGGGGATGCAGGTGATATCGGTCATCCAGGCCGTGTCCGTTTCTGTCGTGCTGGATTGCCGATCTGGCATATTGGGGGCTATCGGTATCGAATGCTTGCAGTTGGTAGTTGCCTTGTAGTGCCGTTCGTGGCGAGCGTGGATGCCGTATTTCTGCATCTACCGTTGGATAAGTGCCTTGCTTACTGGGTTTCTTCGCGACTTGAGTTCCTGATGGATGCGCGGCGAACCCCAAGTGCCGTAGCGTGCAGCATGGATGCTGCGAATCAACGCAAGCCATGCGCATCCGACAATCGGCGATGCCGCTTGCGCTAACGGACAACCGCTTGCCCCGAGACTGTGGCAAGTCGTGTTTGCGCGTCTGATCAATTACGGCAGTATGTCACTGCGACCTCTTGGCAAAGTGTGCCGTGACTTTTTCCAGGATTTCGAGCCTCATCTTGAGGCGAGCATCCTCGGTACCCAGGCGGGACATTTCTATCTGTCCGAGCGTAACCGGCTTGCCAGAACCGACGGCCAGTTTTCAGCCTCGTGGACCGTGTGCCGGTTGCCTCTACTTGGGAATAACAAGATCGCGTGCAACTTGGGTCGGTGTCATGCCTTTGGTTTTGACAGGGCGGATCGCTTCCTGCTTGAATCAGGTACTATCTGAAATCTACCTCCAAACCCAGGCTTAACTCACTATGCATTCATCTTCAAACAATGGACTCAGGTCCCCATCAAGTTTATTGATTCGGCCCTCAGAAGTTTGAATTTTTCTGTCGAGGCGTGGTCTATTGTGCATGGATAAAGAAGACGCTCGTCAACAATCACTGGAACAGCTCACGAACGGCGCAAGCAAGTCGTGCATCTGCATAAAAGCGACCTTGGCATCATGCAGATCGTCGAACTGTCAGGGCTCAGCTATCCGACCGTACGCAACACCATCAAGCTGTTCGAGGCAGGCGGCTGGCCTGCCATCAAACCTGCGGCACGCGGCCACCAGCACGGTGAAGGCTGACGGCTCAGCGCCGATCAGGAAGCCGCCATTGGGCGCATCATTCGCGACAGTCGCCCCGAGCAGTTGAAGATGGATTTCTAATGGATTTCTATCTGTGGAGCCGCGCCGCTGTCGGGGAGCTGATCCGGCGCGAATACGGGATCGAACTGGGCATGTGCACCGCCACCCATCAGGGCAAGATGCGCTGGATGATTATTGACGAGGCATTCAATGCGGATCGGCTGATTGAAATTCTGGCGTCCCTGATCAAGGAGACCAAGCGCAAGGTATTCCTGATTTTGGACAATCTGCGCGTGTACCACAGCAAACCGGTCAAAGCATGGCTAGCAGAATGTATCGCGCAAATAGAGGTGTTCTACCTGCCAAGTTACAGTCCAGAACTGAACCCGGAAGAGCGGTTAAACGCCGATCTAAAACATGCCATGGGCAAGCGTGCACTGATACGTACCAAAGTAAAATTGCGCGAAGCTGCCAATGAACACATGACGCAGCTGGAGCAATCCCCGGAGCGCATCCGAGCCTATTCTCAGGACCTGGTAGTCAAGTATGCGGCGGGTTAAAACATTAAAGGGCCGGATCAATAATCAGTATTCCAGTCGCAATCGCAGCGATTGCCAAGATGATCCAGATCGTCCGCGAACTCATCTCGCTTCCTCAAAGTGTTGTTCTGAGATTCTTCCGCAATGATCGCTGAAGTCTTCAGCAGTCTTGGGGAGGCAGGACCAAGTCGATTGTGCTGCCCAACGGTAGAGTTAACGGGCGGCAAACTGAGTAGCAGTTTGACGGGCGCTGTTGCATAAATCCTGAATCGGGCGATGCTCCTCTTTACCCCAACGGATTTACGCCAAAGCTACCGTGCACGGACGGCCCAGCATGCTGAAGTGGTTCAAGATGGCAGCACGCACCTGCAGCTCTGCC